>CAMFIY010000229.1 GCA_945952575.1 uncultured Leucobacter sp. | reverse complement strand
CGAGGACGGCGACATCGATGACGGGGATCCGGAGATCGGCGAGTTCAGCCCGTGAAGCTGGTGGCCTATCGTTGTGACGTTCTCGCTCGCACTGTTCGTTCTCGGCCTCTGCATCTGACAGCACTTCTGGCTGACCTTCTTGGCTCTGCCGCTCGTCCCGATCGCCGTGGTCGGCTGGGTGTACGAGTACTACCGCGGGCATTTCGCTCGCTGATACCGGGGCAGACCGGGTGAGCATCACTATTCGACGCGGCCAGGCCGAAGACGCGAACGCGCTCTTCGGCCTGGCTCGTCAGTATCAGACGGGCCGGGAGGCCATCGGTCGGGACGAGTTCCTCGTAGCCCTCGACAACGTTCTGCGTCGCCGTGACCAGGAGACGAACGTCCTGTTCGTGGCGGAGGAAGACGGTCGCGTGGTTGGCTACTCTCTCCTGACGGTCTCGCGCCTCCTGCACGCCCCTGGGCTCACGGCTCACCTGCAGGAGATCGTCGTTGACGAGTCGGCTCGCGGTCACGGCGTCGGCGATCGCCTCATGCAGGCGAACGAGCACTATTGCATGGGGCGCGGAGTGCGGCAGCTCTCGGCGTCGACGGCGCGCATGGGCACCTTCTACAACCACCGTGGCTTCGAGGCCGTCGGCGAGCATTACCGCGAGCTTCTCGACCTGCTCTGAGCCGAGCCCTCCGGGGAGACACACGACATGGCCGTCGTCGAAGCATCCCAGCCCCACCGGAAGCGCCCGCGTCGGCGCCCGGGGGAGAACCGAGAGCGCCTCCTCGAGGCGGGAATCCGGGAGTTCAGCCGACTCGGCTATCAGGGGGCCGGGACGGCATCCATCGCCGCTTTGGCCGAAGTCCCGCAGCCGCACGTCTACGCGAGCTTCGCCACCAAGGCCGAGCTCTTCCTCGCTTGCGTGGAGCGCGGCTGCGCCATGGCCGTGGATGACCCGGATGAGATCTCCGAAGTCACCGCGCGGCTGCTTCTCCAGGCTTTCGCGGCCGCGCAGCTGGACGAGTTGGCACCGGATCTGACCGAGATGCTCGGCCTCCTCGCCGAGACGCTCGGGGAGCGGATACTCGCGGCCGCTCTCGGGCGAGCAGCGATCGCGCAACTCGCCCCCTTCGCACTACCTTCTTCCGTGCCGCCATCCGGTTCTGAGTGAGCGGGTGGGGGAGGAGAGGGATCCCCGAAGATCGCTCGAGAACGCCCGGTGCGGACGCGGAAGCGCCCCGCCCGAACCGAGGTTCGACGGGGCGCTTCCTGTGATCCTGAGCGGACTCAGTGACCGTCGTGATGACCGGAGTCCAGCTCGCCCTGGCTCGGAGGCACGATGCGGTCCTCGAAGAACCAGCGGCTGAACCCGGCGCGGAGGCGCCGACCGAAGCCGATCTTGCCCTGGTCGTCAGGTCGAAGCATGAGCGGGGCGTAGTCGTGGTAGCTCACGAGCTTCCAGCGTTCATACTCGCTGACGGGCTTGTGCACCTCGATGAACTCGCCGCCGGGCAGGCGAACGATGCGACCCGACTCGTAACCGTGCAGAGCGATCGAGCGATCCTTCTTCTGCAGGCCGATGCAGATACGCTTCGTCGCCTGGTAGGCGACGATCGGGCCGAGGATGAGCAGGATCTGAAGCGCATGGATCACGCCCTCGATCGCGAGCTGGAAGTGCGTCGCCATGAGGTCAGATGATGCGCCCGCCCACATCACCGCGTAGAACGTCACGCCGGCAGCGCCGATCGCGGTGCGCGTCGGAGCGTTCCGCGGGCGGTCCAGGATGTGATGCTCGCGCTTGTCTCCGGTCACCCACGCCTCGATGAAGGGGTAGATCACGACGAGCACGAGGAAGACGCCGATGATGACCAGCGGGATCAGCATGTTCCAGGACCAGGTGTAGCCGAACCACTCGGTCTCGAGATGCGGCGGGATGAGTCGCAGCATGCCGTCGGCGAAGCCGATGTACCAGTCGGGCTGCGTGCCTGCGGAGACCGGCGAGGGGTCGTACGGGCCGTAGTTCCAGATCGGGTTGATCGCGACGAACGAGGCGATCAGCATGATCACGCCGAAGACGATGAAGAAGAAGCCGCCGGCCTTGGCCGCGTAGACCGGGAGCACGGGGAAGCCGACCACGTTCTGCTGGGTCTTGCCCGGGCCGGGGTACTGCGTGTGCTTGTGGATGACCACGAAGGCGAGGTGCAAGGCCACGAAGAGTATCACGAGCGCGGGAAGCACCATGATGTGCAGCATGTAGAGGCGTCCGACGATCGCCGTGCCCGGGAACTCTCCGCCGAAGAAGAAGAAGGAGAGATAGGTGCCGATCACCGGGATGGCCTTGATGATGCCGTCGATGATGCGGAGGCCGTTGCCGGAGAGCACGTCGTCAGGCAGCGAGTAACCGGTGAAGCCCTCGGCCATCGCCAGGACGAACAGCACGAAACCGATCACCCAGTTGAGCTCGCGCGGCTTGCGGAACGCACCGGTGAAGAAGATGCGCAGCATGTGCAGACCGATGGAGGCGACGAAGAGCAGAGCCGCCCAGTGGTGCACCTGACGCATCAGGAGGCCACCGCGCACGGAGAAGGAGATGTCGAGGGTCGACGCCATGGCGGCAGACATCTCGATGCCCTTCATCGGGGCGTAGGGGCCGTCGTAGTGCGTCTCCACCATCGACGCCTGGAAGAACAGGGTCAGGAAGGTGCCCGAGATCAGGATGACGACGAAGCTGTAAAGCGCGACCTCGCCGAGCAGGAACGACCAGTGGTCGGGGAAGACCTTGCGGCCGAACTCCTTGACGGCGACACCGATCTTGGTGCGCTCGTCGATGTAGTTCGCTGCCGCGGAGGTGAAGCGGCTGGAGCCGCTCTGGGATGCGGTGGTGGTTGCAGTGCTGGTCACTTGAGGCGCTCCCAGAAGCTCGGGCCGACAGGTTCATGGAAGTCGCTCTGCGCGACCAGGTATCCCTCTTCGTCCACCATGATCGGCAGCTGGGGGAGCGGACGCTTGGCGGGACCGAAGATGACCTTCGCCTCATCCGAGACGTCGAACTGCGACTGGTGGCAGGGGCAGAGCAGGTGATGGGTGTGCTGCTCGTTCAGCGCCACCGGGCAGCCGACGTGCGTGCAGACCTTGGAATAGGCGACGATGCCGTGGTAGGACCAGGACTTGCGGTCCTCGCTCTCCTTCAGATCAGCCTCATCGAGGCGCATGAGCAGGACGATGGCCTTGGCCTTCTCGTTCAGCACATCGGTGGCCTCGCCCAGGTTCTCGGGAACGACGTGGAAGACGGAGCCGATCGTGACGTCGGCGGCCTTGATGGCGCCGCCGACGGTGGCGCCGCCGGTGTCGCGGGCCAGACGGGTGCCCTTCTCCCACATGGTGTGCTTGAGCAGCGTGACCGGGTCCTGATCGAGCGGAGCGAGGCTGCGGAGCAGAGTGATGCCGGGGAGCGGGAAGGCGATGAGTGCGCCGATGAGACTGTTGCGGACCAGGGTGCGGCGTGAGAAACCGGACTCCTTGTCGGCGAGCTGGAAGATCTCGGCCGATGCCTCGCGGGTCGGCTCGTCGCTCGCAACCGGATGCCGCTCGTCGATCGACTCGTGGTCGGCCATGAGGGCCTTGCCCCAGTGCACGGCGCCGATGCCGACGGCGAGCAGCGCGAGCGTCATGCCGATGCCGACGAACATCGTGTGCGTGCGGATCGCGGAGAGCTCACCGGTCTCGATGGGGAAGAACATGTAGGCGAGCACGGCGCCCAGGCTTCCGGCCACCGAGAGGTAGAAGAGCGTGTAGACGGTGCGCTCGGCCCGCTTGTCCTTCTGCGGGTCGAGATCGGTGACGCGCTGGCGATGCGGGGGAAGACCCGGGTTCTGCACGGCGTCCGAGGCGATGACCGCGGTTCCTACCGCCGCGCCTTCGGATCCGTGGGCCTGGGGTGCGAGAGCGTTGCCGCTCGTGTTCGCTTCCTCTGCCATGTTGCTCCTTGATTCCTGACTGTTCACTCGTACTGTGCGGACTCGCCGCGTCGATGACCCGAACGGGCTAGTTGGACTTGGCGGTCACCCACACCGTGAACCCGATGATGATGCCGAGGCCGATAACCCAGATGAACAGACCCTCGGCCACCGGGCCGATCGAGCCGAGCGTCAGTCCGCCGACGGCGGGCTTGTCCTGGATGTACTTGAGGTAGCTGATGATGTCGGCCTTGTCCTGAGGCGAGATGTTCGCGTCGTTGAAGACGGGCATGTTCTGCGGACCGGTGACCATGGCCTCGTAGACGTGGGTCGGCGCGACGCCGATCAGCGACGGGGCGAACTTGCCCTCGGTGAGTGCTCCACCGGCCGCGGCGACGTTGTGGCACATCGCGCAGTTGATGCGGAAGAGGGCGCCGCCGTTCGCGACATCGCCGTCGCCCTGCAGGTAGCGCTGCTCGGGCAGACCGGGTCCCGGTGCGAGCGAGGCGACGTACGCAGCCATCTGCAGCGTCTGCTCCTCGTTGAACTGGCGTTCGCGCGCCATGCCCTGCGGGCCCTGGAAGGCGAGCGGCATGCGCCCGGTGCCCACCTGGAAGTTGACCGAGGCGGCGCCGACGCCGATCAGCGAGGGGCCGTCCTTCGTGCCTTCGGCGTTCATGCCGTGGCAGGTGGCGCAGTTGGCGCCGAACAGCTTCTGACCTGCGGAGATGGTCTCGGGGGAGCTGAGATCGACCTCAGCCGTCGCCGAGGTCTGCGTGAAGCCGGCGTAGGCCGCTCCCGTGACCAGCAGACCGACGGCCACCAGGGCAACGGTGGCGAGAGGATGCCGACGACCGGACTTGCGGACGTTCTTCTTGGCGCGAGCCATGTCTCGTTACTCCTGACCTATTTGACGACGTAGATGACGATGAAGAGGGCGATCCACACGATGTCGACGAAGTGCCAGTAGTAGGACACGACGATCGCAGTGGTCTCCTCCTTGTGCGTGAAGTTCTTGACCGCGTAGACACGGCCGATCACGAGGAGGAAGGCGACGAGACCGAGTGACACGTGCAGGCCGTGGAAGCCGGTGGTCAGGTAGAACGGGGAGCCGTAGCGATCCACGTTGAACATGATGCCCTCGTGCAC
>CAMFIY010000228.1 GCA_945952575.1 uncultured Leucobacter sp. | reverse complement strand
TCCCGATCCAGCGCGACACGCTGCCCGACACGCTCGCCGGCCGCGACGTGCTCGGCCGCGGCCGCACGGGCTCCGGCAAGACCATCGCCTTCGGCATCCCGATCGTCGCGAATCTCGCCGGCGGCGAGGCCGGCATCGCGGCGCATGAAGCCGCCAAGAAGCGCCGCCCGAGCCGCCCGCGCGCCATCGTCCTCGCCCCCACCCGCGAGCTCGTCACCCAGATCGCCGAGACGCTCAAGATGCTCGCCGATCCGGTCGGCGTGAAGGTCACCACGATCTTCGGCGGCATCCCGCAGCGCCGCCAGGAAGCGGCGCTCGAGGCGGGCGTCGACATCGTCGTCGCCGCGCCCGGCCGCCTCGACGACCTCATGAAACAGGGGCTCGTCAGCCTCGACGGCGTCGAGATCACCGTCCTCGACGAGGCCGACCACATGGCCGACATGGGCTTCCTGCCCGTCGTCACGCGGATCCTGAACAAGACGCCGCAGCGCGGTCAGCGCCTGCTCTTCAGCGCGACACTCGACAACGGGGTCGACAACATCGTCAAGAAATATCTGCACGACCCGATCCTGCACTCGGTCGACAGCGCCGAATCCCACGTGCCGCAGCTCACCCACCACGTCTTCGAGGTCGGAAGCGGCGCGGGCAAGGACGCGATGATCGAGGCGCTCGCCTCGGGCACCGCCCGTCGCATCTTCTTCACGCGGATGAAGCATCAGGCCAAGAAGCTCGCGAAGCAGCTGACCGCCAAGGGCATCCCCGCGGTCGAGCTGCAGGGCAACCTCTCGCAGAACGCCCGGGACCGCAACCTCGCCGAGTTCGTGAGCGGCGAGGCCAAGGTGCTCGTCGCCACCGATGTCGCGGCGCGCGGCGTGCACGTCGACGGGGTCGACCTGGTCGTGCACGTGGATCCGCCGGTGGAGCACAAGGCGTACCTGCACCGCTCCGGCCGCACCGCGCGCGCCGGCAACGAAGGCGATGTGGTGACGCTCGTGCTGCCCGAGCAGCGCGGAGAGATGCGCCAGATCATGCGCGCCGCCAAGATCCACGTCACGCCGCGCCAGACGTCGACCTCGGATCCCGAGGTACTCGAGCTGATCGGCGAGGTCGCCGCGCGCGTCGACCCGAAGGAGACCGAGCGCAGGCGCGCCGAGGCGCAGGCCGCGCAGCAGCGTGCCGCCGGCCACAACCCGGCGGGCCAGGGGCAGTCCCAGGGCGCGAACGCCAAGCGCAAGCGCTCGCGCGGCGGCCGTGGTCGAGGGGCGGGCCAGAACGGGCAGGACGGTCAGCAGCGTCAGGGCGGCCGCCAGGGCCGGGGCGCGGGTTCCGATTCTGGCAGCGGATCCGGCCAGCCGAGGCAGCAGGGGCAGGGCCAGGCGCGCACTCAGCAGGGCCAGAACCAGCAGCGCAGCGGCCAGCAGGGGCAGAGCCAGCAGGGCCAGCGCCAGGGCGGCCAGCGACGCAGCGGGCGCAGGGCGCAGAACCCGGGCGGTGCGGTCTACTCGACCAGCTCCCCCGGGCGCTGAGTCGGCCCCGCCTCGCTCAGATCTCGGGGTCGAGGGGCGCCCCGTCGACGTAGCGCCAGCGGGCATCGGCGCCGGATCTCGTGAAACGGCTGCGCTCGCGCTGCACGATGCGCTCGGTCCCCGAGGCTGCGGACGGGCCGCGGGCGATCGCGGTGAAGGTCACCCAGCCCTCGCGGTCGAGCGGCCCGCCGGCCTCCGCCGACTCCACCAGGAGTCGGCGCCAGGACAGCTCGGGATCCAGTTCGAGCTCGACCGGCCGGGTGGCCGCGTCCCAGGACTCGAGCAGGTACTCCGGGAGACCCAGCGCGAAGGCGCTGTAGCGGGACCGCATCAGTCGTTCCGCGCTCGGCGCCGGATCGCCGGCGTGGATCGGCCCGCAGCATGCGCCGTAGGGCTCGCCGCGACCGCAGGGGCACGGCGCCGAGGCATCTGACGCCGCTCCGCCCTCCGCCCGGCTCACGGCGCCGCCGATTCGGCGAGCCACAGGGCGAGCGCCGAGAGCGAGTGGGCGTCGCAGATCGTTCCGTCGAGGAGGAAGCCGCGCACCTCCGCGCTCGAGAACCAGCGCACCTCCTCGACCTCGCCGTCGGTGGGTCCGGGATCGGCTCCGGGAGCGATCTCGCAGCGCACGACGCCCATCCGCTGCGGCAGCACCGTGGAGTCGATCACATACTCGCAGAGCAGCCGCGCGCGCCCGGCCAGGTATCCCGTCTCCTCGCGGAGCTCGCGGACGCCGGTCACGAGCGACGGCGCGGCTCCCGCACCGACACCGACGCGCTCGCCGGCATCCGGCTCGGCATCGGCCGCATCCCCGGCGCCGCGCGGCAGCTCCCACAGCTCACGGCCCACCGAAGCGCGGTAGCTCCGCACGAAGAGCACCTCGTCGCCCCGCACCGCGAGAATCACCGCGCCGGTGCGCCCATCGGCGACCAGCAGGCGATGATGCGTGTAGGGACGGCCGTTCGCCCCGATCATCGGCGCGGTCTCGAGTCGCACCGAGAGCCCGCCCGTGCGCTCGTAGACGGTGTCGAATCGGGCGGGCACCCGAGCGGTCACGCCGCCGGGCCCGACTGCGATCCCGCGTGCCCCGCGCCGCCCAGCAGCGCCCGTTGCAGGGTGTCGAGCCGGACGCCCCCGAGCGCGAGCGCGTTCCGATGGAAGTCGCGGATGTCGAAGGCGGATCCCGCAGCCCCGGCCCGTGCCGCCGCTGCATCCCGCAGCTGCTCCCAGATCCGCTGCCCCACCTTGTAGGAGGGCGCCTGGCCGGCCCACCCCAGGTAGCGATTCACTTCGAAGCGCACGAAGCCGTCGTTCATGTTGACGTTCTCGCGCATGAATCCGAACGCGTAGTCGCCGTCCCAGGAGCCGGATCCATCCGGCCGCGGCTTGCCCAGGTGCACGCCGATGTCGAGCACGACGCGTGCCGCGCGCATCCGCTGCCCGTCGAGCATGCCCAGCCGATCCGCCGGGTCGTCGAGATAGCCCAGCTGTTCCATCAGGCGCTCCGCGTAGAGCGCCCAGCCCTCAGCGTGGCCCGAGGTGCCGGCGAGCTGCCGTCTCCACTCGTTCAGCGATCCGCGGTTCACGACCGCCTGACCGATCTGCAGGTGGTGCCCGGGCACGCCCTCGTGGTACACCGTGGTCAGTTCGCGCCAGGTGTCGAACTCGGTGACGCCCTCGGGCACCGACCACCACATGCGGCCGGGTCGCGAGAAGTCGTCGCTCGGGCCGGTGTAGTAGATCCCGCCCTCCTGGGTCGGGGCGATCATGCATTCGAGGGTGCGGATCTCCGCGGGGATGTCGAACTGCGTCTCGGCCAGTTCCCGGACCGCCCGGTCGCTCGTCTCCTGCATCCAGCGCTGCAGCGCCTCGGTGCCGTGCAGCTTTCGCGCGGGATCGGCTTCGAGCTTCGCGATGGCCTCGGCCACGATTCCGGGCCTCGGGCTGCCGGCGACGATCCCGACGCCCAAGATCTCGGCGGCGATCCGCTCCTGCTCGTCGACCATGCGGGCGAGCTCGTCGAGACCCCACTCGTACGTCTCGTCCAGGTCGATCTTGGCTCCGAGGAAGGATTCGGAGG
Source organism: uncultured Leucobacter sp. (assembly GCA_945952575.1). Lineage (GTDB taxonomy): Bacteria > Actinomycetota > Actinomycetes > Actinomycetales > Microbacteriaceae > Leucobacter. The sequence continues at coordinate 1,514 of CAMFIY010000228.1, read as the reverse complement.
CCAGCTCATAGCGGTCGCGCCCGAAGGCATCCGCGTCGGCCGCGCTCGGCGCGAGCTCGCGCTCGAGGAACTCGGCGAGCTCGGCGTAGGCCCTCGCCGCGCCCTCCGCAGCGTCGCGCAGCGACGCGTGCAGGGCCTCGTGCACGGCCCCGTGCGCGACGGCCGCCAGGTCCCCGAAGAACCCGGTGCCGGGTTCCGAGCCCGAGACCCGCAGCGACTGCTGAGCCACCTCCCTCACCTGGCGCAGCGCCGGGGTGAGCCCGCGGCGCGCGCCTTCGGCGAGCGACTCGCGGTAGCCGGCGAGCGCTTCGGGCACCGCCCACATCCGCTGCGCGATCGCCGCCCACTGCTCCTCGGTGTCGTGCGGCATCAGGTCGAACACGTCGCGGACGATCTGCGGGGGCGACTCGATCACGTTGAGGTCGCGCAACGGTTCGCCGGCCTCGTGCTGAGCCAGCGAGAGCCGCAGCCCGGCTGCGAGGTCGGCCTGCGTGACCTCGTCCACGGCGTCGACGGGACGAGCCGACTCGATCTCCGCGAGCGCATGCCGCTGCGCCTCCGCGAAGGATCTCGCCCCGTGCGGAGAGAGATCCGGCAGGCGGTCGTCCGCCTCGCTGCGGCCGATGTAGGTGCCCACCGTGGGCTGGTGCTTGACGAGGGTATCGACCCATCGCTCGGCGATGCGATCGATCTCGGTCTGAGGACGCGGGGTCGCTGAGTTGTCGTTCTGAGTCATCTCTCAAGCCTAGAATGGTCTCAGGTCCGGGCACAGCCCGAAACTTCAGCGTCCGCCCTCCGGCGGTCGCTCAGAGCCTTCGAGGAGTCGACGTGAAGACCATCGCCCGCATCGCCGCCACCGCTTCCGCCGCACTCGCGGCCGTCGTCTCGGTGTTCGTCGCCGCGCCCGCGTTCGCGAGCGAGGAGGGCGGGCAGAAGATCGATCCGCTCGCCGATTTCTCGTCCGCCGGCGATCCGGTGCAGGTCGGCCCGATCCTGATCGTGGGCTTCGTGCTGCTCGCGATCGTGCTGCTGACGTCGCTCGCGATCGGCAACCTCTTCGAGAAGGAGTAGCCCGGTGAGCGCCGCCGAGCGTCTGCGGGAGCTCAGCTGCGAGACCCTGACGCTCGACGCGAACGACGGCATCCTCACGGTCATCATCGACCGGCCGCAGGTGCTCAACGCGCTCTCGCCGCAGGTGATCGCGGAACTGCGGCAGGTCTTCGGCCTGCTGCGCGACGGGCTCGGTGCCACCACCGGCGGCGACGGGTCCGATGCCGGCGGTGCACCCGACTGGTCGATCCGCGGCGTGATCATCACGGGCGCGGGGTCGAAGGCGTTCGTCGCGGGCGCGGACATCTCGGTCATGGCCTCGATGAGCGCCGAAGAATCGCACGCCTACGCCGGAGAGGCCCAGGAGCTCACGAGCTGGATCGAGACCCTGCCCGTGCCGGTGATCGCCGCGGTGAACGGCTTCGCCCTCGGCGGCGGCTGCGAGCTCGCGATGTCGTGCGACT
>CAMFIY010000227.1 GCA_945952575.1 uncultured Leucobacter sp. | reverse complement strand
CCGAGCAGACGGCGCTCAGCCGTCTGGCGATCCAGGCCGGACAGACGTCGCGCCCGCTCCTCCGCAGCCGCGCGAAGCAGCTCGAACTCTTCATCGTCGTCGAGCTCGCCGAGCACTTCTTCGATCACCCCGTCGGGGAGCAGGCGTTCACGGAGCTTCATGCGTATCTGGGAGCGGCTCGCACGCTTGCGCTCGCGCAGTCCCTCGGTGATGAGTCGCGCAAGACCGAGATCGTCGAGGTACAGACTTCCCTCGAACTCGAGGAGCACGCGCTCGACCTCGTTCGCCTCGTGACCGAGCTGGATCAGCTCTCGTCGCAGCTCTCCGTGCGATCGCGCCTTCCGCGCGAGCAACCGCACTCCGTCTTCCGCCGCACTGCGCGCGTCGGAAGGATCGGCGATCACATCGGCCTCATGCGGCTCGGAACCAGCAGGCGCTTCGGACTCGATCTCTTTGACCGCCGCGCGGAGCCGGGTGACCTCGGCGATCGGGTCCTTGACCCGATCCTCGGCAGGAGCTTCGACTCCGGGCGATTGGTCGACGACAGGATCGGTGCGCCGGATCAGGCGACTGCGCAGGTCGATGACCTCGGCGAGATCGCTCCGCTCGGGTGCCGGACCTGATGGCGCGGCACCCGATGCGGGCAGGAATCGAACAGCCATGTCGAATCCGTCAGGCGCTGGCGCGCTCGCCGTCCTCGAACCCCGGAGCAGCCGAGATCGGAGCGACGTCGGCCTCTTCGGCAGGGCCGCCCTTCACACCGAGCTTGACGAGGATCTTCTCCTCGATCTCGTTCGCGATGTCGGGATTCTCGATCAGGAAGCGCCGCGAATTCTCCATGCCCTGGCCGAGCTGGTCGCCGTCGTAGGTGTACCAGGCGCCGCTCTTCTTGATGAGCCCCTGCTCCACTCCGTAGTCGATCAGGGAGCCCTCTCGCGAGATGCCGATGCCGTAGAGGATGTCGAACTCGGCCTGCTTGAAGGGCGGGGCCATCTTGTTCTTGACCACCTTGACGCGCGTGCGGTTGCCCACCGCATCCGCGCCGTCCTTCAGCGTCTGGATCCGGCGGATGTCGAGTCGCACCGAGGCGTAGAACTTCAGCGCCTTGCCGCCCGAAGTGGTCTCGGGGCTGCCGAAAAACACGCCGACCTTCTCGCGCAACTGGTTGATGAAGATCGCGGTGGTCTTGGTCTGGTTGAGGCCGCCCGTGATCTTGCGGAGCGCCTGCGACATGAGTCGCGCCTGCAGACCGACGTGGCTGTCTCCCATATCGCCCTCGATCTCGGCCTTCGGCACGAGCGCGGCGACCGAGTCGATGACCACCAGGTCGACCGAGCCCGATCGGATCAGCATGTCGGCGATCTCGAGCGCCTGCTCCCCGGTGTCCGGCTGAGAGACCAGCAGCGCGTCGATGTCGACGCCGAGCTTCTGCGCATACTCGGGATCGAGCGCGTGCTCCGCGTCGATGAAGGCGGCGATACCGCCCGCGCGCTGGGCATTCGCGATCGCATGCAGTGTGAGCGTCGTCTTGCCCGAGGACTCCGGTCCGTAGATCTCGACGATGCGGCCGCGCGGCAGCCCACCGATGCCGAGCGCGACGTCCAACGCGATCGACCCGGTGGGAATGACCTCGACCGGCGGACGCTCCGTGCTGCCCAGGCGCATGATCGCGCCCTTGCCGAACTGCTTGTCGATGTTCGCAAGTGCGGCCTCGAGTGCCTTGTTGCGATCCTGGGGTGCTGCCATGAGCGGCTCCTTCGTTCTGGGCGTATCCGCCGGTTGCTGCCTACCTGCTGTCGTATCGGGTGTCCGTCGACAAGGCGTGGTGGCCGGTGATTCAGACCCTAGACGGCGCCACCGACATTCGTTGCCGGGAAGCGAAATCTGTGGATATCTGACCCATTCGGCTCACCTGTGAGCGAGCATACGCGCATTCGAACACACATTCGAACATCGAAGGGTGTGTCGCGGAAAATCACTCGCGCGGGTCGATGAGCCCGCGGCCGTGACGGCGCTCCTGCGGCACCTGGAACTCGTCGCAGAGGGCGAGCCAGACCGTGCGTGCGGGCACGCCGCGATCCAACGCCTCGCTCGCCGTGGCGTTCAGGCCGGTGAGCCAGTGGTCCCGCAGCAGCACGCCGGCGTAGACCTGGCCGAACTCCTCGGCCACTGCGCGCTGGAACTCGCTCAGGCGCATACGCCGGTCACCGCCGGACTCGGCCGACGCCCGTACAGAAGGGCCGGCCGGGAACGACGAAGTGCCCGGCCCCTCGGCCGAGCACTTCGCAATACCGACAAACTCTAGCTCCGCGCCAGCATCTCGGGCCGGAAGCCCGACACCAGGTCCGCGGGGACCGTATCGGGCACGCGCGCACCGAGCGGCACGCTGAGACCCTCGACGACGGCGAGCCGCTCGCTGACCTCGCCCATGATCACGGAAAGCGGCGTCTCCAGCGCGTCGGCCACTGCCGAGAGGATCTCGCTGGACGCCTCCTTCTGGCCGCGCTCGACCTCGCTCAGGTAGCCGAGGGCCACACTCGCTTCGCCGGCGACCTGCCGGAGCGTACGCCCCTTCTGCAGGCGGAAGTCACGCAGCACATCGCCGATCTCCTGACGAACAAGCACCATCGTGTCCTCCTTCTCTCGCACAGCTACGTGCTGTGCTTACACACTACCCGCTGAATCTCTTCGCAGGGACGAACCCAGTCTTCCGGGTGTCACTGAGAGTAACCGCGGCAGCACCCGCAATATTCCTGGACGTTCCCTGAATATGAGCCGAGTGCGCTCAAGTTCGCGCGGAGATTTCCTCGAGGGCCGCTCGCAGCGCAGCAGCCACCGTCTCAGCACGGATTCCGGCCCGGTCTCCGGACAGTGCCAGTTCGACCGCGCGTTCGCCGCCGGACGAACTCACGCCCACCCAGACCGTTCCCGCCGGCTGGCCCGTCTGCGGATCCGGGTCCGGGCCGGCCACACCCGTCGTCGCGATACCGATGTCCGCCGGAGTCGACTCCGCCTCGCCTCCGACGCCGGAGGCGGGAACCGCGCAGGCCAGACGAACCCCACGCGCCATCTGCCTGGCGACCTCGGCATCGACCGGGCCGCGCTCGGCCAGCAGACGGACGTCCACGTGGAGCAACGAGTGCTTCAACGCGGTGTCGTAGGCCACGATGCCCCCGGAGAACGCGAGCGATGCGCCGGGCACGCTCACGAGCTCGGCTGCCAGCATCCCCCCGGTCAGGGACTCCGCTACGGCCAGGCGGGCACCGCGCTCGGTCGCGAGCCGGATGACCTGAGCCGCGAGCCCGTCCTCGACTCCGCGGGTCACCCTTCGGCGTCCTCCCCGGGAACCCGCCCGGATCCGTTCGGCGATGATCCCTCCGGGCCCGCAACGCTCAGTCTCGATACGTTGACGATGTAGTCGATGCCGCTGGCGATCGTCAACGCGACCGCGAGCGACATCGTCACGATGTTCACCCAGTTCACCCAATCGCCCAGGACCGACGGGAAGGGGAACAGCGCCAGAGCGATCGCGACGGACTGAGCCACGGTCTTGAGCTTGCCCATCCAGGCAGCGGCGACGACGACGGTTCGGGCTTCGAACAGGCGGTGCACCGTGATCCCGATTTCTCGCACCAGCACCACGATCGTGACCCACCAGGGCAGTTCGTGCAGGAGCGACAGCCCGACGAGCGCGCCGCCGGTCAGGAACTTGTCGGCGATCGGATCGAGCAGCTTGCCGAGATCGGTGATGAGACCCCGGGAGCGGGCGAGGTGCCCGTCCCACGCATCGGTCGCGATGGCGAGGACGAAGAACACGGCCGCGGCCCAGCGCAGCGCTCCCATCCGTCCGTCGTCGGCGAGCAGCATCCAGATGAAGAAGGGTGTCGCGAGGATCCGCACCCCGGTGATGATGTTGGGCGCGTTCCAGTTGCTCGGCTTGGCGGTCTCGGTCATCGGCGCGATCCGTCAGTCGCGGCCGGTGAGCTGCCAGGCGTCTTCGTCGCCGCCGCCCTCATCGTGATAGCTCTCGACCCGGGGCAGGCTGGCGTGGTGCTGAGCCAGCGGATCGTCATAGCGAGGATCCAGATCCTCGTAGCCGTTCGGCGAAGTCTCGGCAGAGCCGCCCCTCGGTGCGGCGAAGGCGTAGTCGTCGGTTTCGGAGCCGAGCGGATCGATCACCTCGGTCACCGGTTCCGCGTGCACGGGTGCGGCGGCGGGCGGCGGAGCCATGGGCAAGGCGGATGAGGCGGGAGCATAGGAGGGCGCGGGCGGCTGTGCGGCGGGAGCGGAGCCTCCCCCGCCCATGATCGCGGCGATGACCTCGCCGAGCTGCTCGGGCGTGACCAGCACGTCGCGGGCCTTCGAGCCCTCCGAGGGCCCGACGATGTCCCGCGATTCCATCAGGTCCATCAGGCGCCCCGCCTTGGCGAAGCCGACGCGCAGCTTGCGCTGCAGCATAGAGGTGGATCCGAACTGGGAGGTGACGACCAGCTCGATCGCCTGCACCAGCAGATCCAGGTCGTCGCCGATGTCCGCGTCTATCTCCTTCTTCTCCGCGGCCTGGGCGACATCTGCGCGATACTCGGGACGCGCCTGCGCCTTGACGTGCTCGACGACGCGCTGGATCTCCGCCTCCTTGACCCACGCGCCCTGAACGCGCAGCGGCCGGGAGGCCCCCATGGGCAGGAAGAGACCGTCGCCCTGACCGATCAGCTTGTCGGCTCCGGGCTGGTCGAGGATGACGCGGGAGTCGGTGACCGAGGCCACTGCGAACGCAAGGCGGCTCGGGATGTTTGCCTTGATGAGGCCGGTGACGACGTCGACCGAGGGGCGCTGGGTCGCCAGCACGAGGTGGATGCCTGCGGCGCGCGCGAGCTGGGTGATGCGGACGATCGAGTCCTCCACGTCTCGCGGCGCGACCATCATGAGGTCCGCGAGCTCGTCGACCACGACCAGCAGATACGGGTAGGGCTTCAGCACCCGCTCGCTGCCCTCGGGGAGGACGATCGTGCCGGCGCGCACCGCTTCGTTGAAGTCGTCGATGTGCCGGAACCCGAAGCTCTGCAGATCGTCGTAGCGCATGTCCATCTCCTTCACGACCCACTGCAGCGCCTCGGCCGCCT
>CAMFIY010000226.1 GCA_945952575.1 uncultured Leucobacter sp. | reverse complement strand
GTGGTGGCACAACGCCGCGGCCCTCGCCGCGCCGGACGGGCAGCTGGTGATGGCGTCCGGGGGCGGCCCCGTCGTGCGCGCCTTCGTCACGGGTCGTGAGGAGGAGTGGCTGCGCGCCGAGCTGCGGGACCGGCATGCGCTGCGGTACCCGCCGACGGTTCGCGTCGCGAGCGTGGTGGGAGGCGCTCCCGAGGTGGAGCGCGCGCTCGACACGCTCGGCGGTCTGCCGGGCGTCGACGTGCTCGGTCCCGCCCCGGTTGATGCGCCTCGCGGTCGGGGTGCGGTGGCGGAGGCCGGCGGAACTGCCCCGGCCGCCTCCCTCGTCAGGGCCATCGTGCGTTTCGAATACGCGCAGGGCGGCGAGGTCGCCAAGCGGCTTCGCGGCGCGCTGGTCGCCGACGCGGCGGGCGCGTCGTCGCGGGTGGCCGGACGTCGGCCGGGGCGGGCCAGGCCGGAGGCGCTTCGCCTGCGGTTCGACGACCGGGGAGTCTTCGACGGCTGAGGCGGGCGAGCCGCTGTCGGGCTACGTGGGGAACACGTAATTCCGGTCCCGAGTCGTGCCCGAAGGTCCCAGAATGTTCTGTGGGCATCTCTATCGAATGCCCGCAGGGGGAAGAGAACATGGCAAAACGGCTGTGGCGACGAGTGCTCGCCGGTGCCGCAGCGACAGTCGCGGCAGTCGCCTTCACGATGCTCGCGCCGGCCACGGCCAACGCCGCGACATCCCAGTCGATCGCCGGTACGGTGAAGGAAGCTGCCGCCGGCAGCTGGACGCTGGGCGGGCAGACGCATCTGGGCGCCGCCTCCGGCGTCATCGACGTCTTCACCTCCGGCTGTTCGCCGGTCTCGACCGCCAAAGTCAGCTGGAGCGGCACAAGATTCACCGTGAGGGTGTCGAAGTCCGGCAGCTACAAACTCCGCTATCGCGACACGACGCGTCGCACGACGAATTCGGTGCCGTATGGTCTCGCGGAGAGCTGGTACGGCGGAGGCGTCGGATGCAAAGCCGCCCCCTCCATCAAGCTGAGTTCGGGGAAACGGCTCACGGGCAAGAACCTCACGGTCCGCGCAGCAGGCGCGCTCCAGGCCATCGGGGCGACGCTCAGATCGACCTCCAGCTACGTGGATCGCTATTCGGTGTACTCGGCGAAGACCGGCCAGCGGATGGCGACCCTCGACTCGAACACTGCGGTGGCGAACCTCGCACCGGGCGGCTATCGCATCTCGCTGGAGCGATACGTCGTGAAGACAAAGAGCGCGAAGGTGTTGCGCGTTCTCGGCACCTCCAGCACCTCGGTCAGTCGAGGCAAGACGGTGACGGTCTACGCGGGGAAAGCCACGCAGGCGAATGTCGTGACGACGAAAACCACTACGGTGAAGGACTTCCGCGGCGCGACCGTCGAAGTCTCCGGGACCGGTCAGGTCGGCAAAGCTCTGACCGGTGAGGTCATGTACGTGCCCGCCGGCACCAGGATCGCATTTCAATGGTCGAGCAGTCGGGGAGGCAGGATCGCCGGCGCGACCAAGAGCACCTATCTGCCGCAGCAGACCGACTTGGGCAACCGGCTTTCCGTCGCGGCGAGCCTGAGCCGTTCGGGCTATCTCAATCGGGTGCTCGGTTCGGGGACGAAGACGGTGGTGCCCGTCGAACTCCGCCCATTGGTCTCTCAGGAGGTCTCGACCAGCGGCAGCCAGCCGCTGGAGGCGCTGGATGCAACCGGAACCCGTCTTCGCGGAGCGAAGGTGGGCGACACCCTGACGGTCACGCCGGCCGAGTTCGAACCGGCGGCGGCCGGCGTCGTGTTCACCTGGCGATATGCAGGCGCACCGGCGGACTTCGCAAGCGGCGACACCCTCGAGATCACCCCCTCCGAGAACGGAAGCACGATCCAGGTGACCGGGACCTACAGCCGCCCGGGCTCGCCTCCGAGCACGATCACCACCTACGTGTCGGTGGATCCGACCACCGATGGTGAACCGCTTCCCGCGCTCGAACCGGATACTGCGGAGACCTTCGAAGGCGACCTCACCGCCGCGGCGGCGGGAAGCGGCTACGACTACTCCGTGAAAGCCACCGGCCCGCTCGCGATGGAGGATCACGCGACGTTCCTCGGCGCGGACGGTCAGCCGGTGGATATGAACGATCCCTACTGCGCATGGACCTGGGCGGACGGCTACGACGCGAACGGTCTGCTGCGAGAGGGGAGCTGCATGCTCGGTACGCAGTATCTGCTCAGCGCCGTCGGACAGCGGATCCGTCTGACCGTGACCTACTCCGCCCCCGGCTACCAGGATGCGAAAGCAGTGACCACATTCCTCGTCGTCGGATAGACGCCGAAAACTACTCGGCTCAGTGCACGAGGGCCAGCAGGACGGCGACCGCGATGAAGAGCGATCCGAAGACGGCGTTCAGCGTCCTCCGTCCGCGCGGGGTCGCCGTGGCCGCGCGGAACGGTCGTGCGGCTGCGGCGAAGAAGAACCACATCACGAGGATGTCGACGCCGACGGAGGTCGCGAGAAAGACGGCGTACTGCGGGAGCGCCGGCTGATCCAGACGGATGAACTGCGGCATGAAGGCCAGGAAGAACACGATGGCCTTCGGATTCAGCAGGTTCACCCAGAACCCCCGCCGCACCATCGACCACGCGCTCTCGGGAGCACTCACGAGCTCCGTCTCGCCCTCGGGAGCATCGGTGCGGATCAGGATGAGGCGGATCCCGAGATAGACGAGATACGCCGCGCCCGAATAGCGGATGATCCCGAACAGGATCGGTGAGCGGGCGACCAGCAGGCCCACGCCCGCGGCGACGATCACCACGTGCGCGACGAGGGCGAGCTGCTGGCCGAGAATGCCCCAGAACGAGCGTCGCCAGCCCTGGGCGAGAGAGTTCGTCATGGTGTTGATCGCCCCGGCTCCCGGCGTGAAGCTGATGACGGCGCAGGCCGCGAACAGCGAGAGCCAGAGTGGAAACGACACCGCATCAGTCTAGAAGCTCCGCCGCACCGCGCTCGGCGCCGGGCTTGCTGCGAGAATGGTTCCCATGCGTATCGTCTTCGCGGGGACTCCCGAGTTCGCCGTGCCCAGCCTTCGGTTCCTCGTGGAGGCCGGGCACGACGTGCTCGGCGTCATCACCCGGGAGGACGCGCCGATCGGGCGCAAGCGCGTACTGACCCCCTCGCCGGTGGCCGCGGCCGCCGAGGAGCTCGGCCTGCGGGTGCTGAAGGCGAACCGGCTCGGGGACGAGGCGACCGAGTGGGTGGCGGCGCTCGGAGGCCATTCGGGCTCGGAGCGTCCGGAGCTCGGCGTGATCGTCGCCTACGGCGGGCTCGTCCGCGAGCCGTTGCTCTCACTGCCGGAGTCGGGCTGGATCAATCTGCACTTCAGCGAACTGCCGCGCTGGCGCGGTGCGGCGCCCGTGCAGCGCGCGCTCATGGCGGGGGAGCGGCGTCTCGGCGTCACCGTGTTCCGACTCGTGCCGGAACTCGATGCGGGCGACATCCTGAGCGAGGACGCCCGTGATTTCGCGCCCGGCACCTCGGCCGGCGAAGCGCTCGCCGAGCTCGCCGACTTCGGCACCTCGGCGCTCGATCGGGCGGTGCGGGCGCTCGAGGCCGATCCCGCCGCAGGAACGGCGCAGGAGGGCGAGCCCAGCTATGCGCACAAGCTCGGCCGCGAGGACGGCCGGCTCGATCTGACCCTGCCCGCCGAGGTCGTGCTCGCCCGCTGGGCCGGGGTCACCCCGGAGCCGGGTGCGTTCGTACTGCACGATGCGCAACCGTTGAAGCTGCAGCGGCTCGGGGTCGTCGAGGCGCCGGGAGACGCCGCTTCCGGCGCTGCGACCCCGAGCGGCACGGCTCGGCTGGTGGGCGGCCGCGCGATCCTGCATCCGGGCTCCGGTGCGCTGGAGATGATCCGCGTCCAGCCCGCCGGCAAGCCGGAGATGGACGGCGCCGCCTGGTTGCGCGGCCGCGGCGGCGAGGCGGTGCTCTCGTGAGTGCGCAGCGAGGCCGGTCGGGCCGGTCGCATCGAGCGGGCGGAACCCGGACCGCACCGCGCGTCTCGCCGGCGCGCCTGGTCGCCTACGACGTGCTGCGGGACGTCGAGGATCGCGAGGCCTACGCCAATCTCGCCCTGCCGGCCCGCATCCGCGAGACCGGGCTCGGTCCGCGCGACGCGGGGCTCGCGACGGAGCTCGTCGCAGGCACGCTGCGCGGCCGAGGCCGCTACGACCGGATCATCGAGCTCGCCTCGGGCCGAGACATCGAACAGGTCGACTCCCGCACGCGGAACGTTCTGCGACTCGGCGCCCACCAGTTGCTCGCCATGCGCACCGCCGCGCATGCGGCGGTCAACGAGAGCGTCGAGCTGCAGCGTCTCGTCGCGAACGAGAAGGCCGCGGGCTTCGTCAACGGCGTGCTGCGCGCGATCGGCCGGGCGGACGCGGGGGAGTGGGACCGGCGCATCGACGAGTCCGCGCGCACCGCCGACGAGGCGTTGGCGGCGCGCAGTTCGCACCCGGCATGGGTGCTCCGGGCGCTGCGCGACGCATTGCGCGCGGAGGGAGCCGAGGGCGAGCTCGTCGAGATGCTCGCCGCGGACAACACCCCGCCGAAGGTGAGTCTCGCCCTCCTGCCGGGATCCGGCATCGATGCCGAGACCGCGGAGGCGCTCGGCATCGATCTCGAACGGGGCGAGTCGCGGCTCACCCCGAGCGGGCCCTCGCCGCTCGGGCTCGAGCTGACCGGCGGCGATCCGGGGAGAGTGATCGACGCGCTCGACGTGCCCGAGGGGACCGTGCGGGTCCAGGACCAGGGATCGCAGCTGGCCGCCCTCGCGCTCACGCGCGCCCGCGCGATCTCGCCCGGCGAGCGCTGGCTGGATCTCTGCGCCGGGCCGGGCGGTAAGACCGCCGTGCTCGCCGCAGAAGCCGCACTCGGAGGCGCGTCGGTACGCGCGAACGAGGTCTCCGCGCACCGGGCGGAGCTGGTCCGCCGATCGGTCGTCGCCAACACCGGAACCGTCGAGGTCGTGAGCCACGACGGCCGGGACGACGCCGCGTTCGGCGGCAGCGACGCGCATTTCGATCGGATCCTGGTGGATGCGCCATGCTCGGGTCTCGGTGCGCTGCGTCGGCGGCCGGAGGCGAGATGGCGGAAG
>CAMFIY010000225.1 GCA_945952575.1 uncultured Leucobacter sp. | reverse complement strand
GTCGAGGACCGTCCGGGGTGCGCGTGGGCGCCGGGCCCTGGTCGACGACCATCGAGACCACCTTCGGGTCGCCCGCAGCTCGCGGCTTGCTCGCGCCTGCCGCGGCCGCGGAGACAGCCTTCGACGCTCCCTTGCTCGCGACTCGGCCACCGACCTCGAGCGCCGCGGCGCCGGCGGCGCCGGCCACACCGCCCGCTGCGGCACCCTTGCCGATCCGCGCGGCCGTGAAGACCAGGTCCGCGGTCTTCGAGGCCTTGGCGGCAGCACCCGCGCCAGCGCCGCCCCCAGAGCCCATCTGAGGCGACGGGAGGGCGGGACGGCTCGGTGAGCCGCCAGAGGGCGTCGAGGGCGGCTTGGGAGCCGCGGGCGGGCGTGTAGCGGTCATTGTGCCGATGTCCTGCGCAGCCCCCGCGCCGAAGTTGATGGAGCGCGCGTCGACCTTGTTGTCAGGGCGACGCAGCGCCGCGGCCGCGACGGTGGATACGGCGCTCATCGCCGCGACGGTCTTGACCCCGTCGCGCTGCGCCGGCGCGCCCTTGCCGATGCCGTACTTGGAGAGCTGCTCGGCGATCGACCGGCCGGTCTTCTTGGCAATGCGACGCGCTCGGATGATGAGGAACAGCAGCACGATCATCACCAGCGTCGCAAAGGTCATCTGCGCGACGAGCGGGATTCCCAGGCTGCTGAGCCCGGTGATCGCTGCGACGGTGAGCTTGAGGACGGCCGCCATGACGACTGCCATGAAGACGATGGCGACCAGGCCCATGAAGGTGTCGGCGAGGGACTTCCACAGCGGGTATCGGTTGACCGGGAGGATCCCGATGTAGACGTTCCACATGGTCTTGAGTGCGGAGATCAGGAAGCCGAGAACCGTGACTAGGAACAGCACCCCGAAGGCCATCGGCAGGATGAACAGGGTGAGCGCTCCGGGGGTCATCGTGACGGCCGTGAGCACCTGGCCGAAGTTCGGATTCTGGTTGAACGTCTTCGCCGCCTCGTCGCACCCGCCGACCGCGTCACGGACCTCGTTGCCGCCGGTCTGGATGGGCGCCGAGTTGGTCATCGTGTCGGTGAACGTCGCGGCGCACTGCCCCTCGAGGGCGTGGCCGAACGCGATCGTCTGCGCAGGGATCTTCACGAAGATGTCGACCAGCTGCGACGTGACCGCAGCTGACAGCAGGTTCTCGGAGTCGAGCTCCGTGCTGTTGATGTCGTCGGTGACAACGACGGCAGCGATCTGACCGCCGTACTCCTGGGCGGTGTCGAATGCTCCGCCTGCGGCGGTGAGCGAGGCGATCGGGTTAGCGAGCAGACCGGTCGCCAGCACCGCACAGCACGCAGAGATGAACAACTCCGCCCACCCGGTGGAGTGCCGGCCGAGCATGATCGCCAGGCCCGCGACACCGCCGGCGATCGTCAGCGCGAACGGGATCCATGCGATCTCGCCGAGGAAGTCCTGCAAGAGGTCGGCCAGCGCGCCGAACGGTGCCGCGACGATGTCGACCCACTCGAAGGAGAGCAGCCAGTTGCAGAACCAGATCATCCACGACACCAGACCCAGATGCCCGGTCCAGATCGGGTCGATCCACATGGAGATGAAGAACTTCCCCATCGTGAACACATCGCCGCGGTCCAGTGGAAGCACCGTGTAGTTGGTCAGCGGGACGCCGTCGCTGTCAGTGATGTCGCCGCCGAGCATGAACGGGGACGAGCCGCCGCCGTCAGCGGCGAAGGCCCAGTACGTGTTGCCGAACAGGACCAGGAACAGGTCGATCAGGACGACGGCGATGACCTTGCTCCACCGCGGGTGATCGTGCGCCCAGAAACGGACCCGCCAGAACGCGCCGCCCAGAGTCTCGAAGGTGTGCCGGTAGAAGGTGATCATGGTGTCACCAGAGACGGGGTCGACAGCACGGCTTCGCGGCGGTCGGGGCGCTCGGGCAGCGTCTTGCGGAACTTCCCGATTCGACCGCGCTGGTCACGGATCAGTCCCTCGCCGCGCCGCTCCGGGGCGACCTTTCCGTCCGCCCCGAGCGGGGACAGGTCTTCGGTGACCACCTGGACCATCGCCGGGTCCGCGGGCTCGCCGGTCAGCCACTCGATCGCGCGGCGAGCGAGCTCCTTGTCGGTCTGGCGCATCACGTAGCGGGTCTTGAGCAGGCCTCGGGTCTGGGTTTCTCCGAAGTCGGCGGGGTCGTGCGAGCCGAGGGCGAAGAACGCGCGGTGCTTGCGACCGTCGCGGATGCCGATGCGCAGGTCGCGCTCTCCCTCCGGTGACTGGGTGATGTGGTGGCACTCGTCGAAGTAGGCGCCGGCGAGCTCGCCGGGGTTCATGAAGCAGACCTCGCGGGAGATCCCCATGAGCATCGCGTACATGGCGCGGCCGTAGATCTTTTCCAGGGGCATCTCCTCGAACAGGTGCGCGTGCTCGAGCTCGGTCTTGTCTGGCAGCGACAGCCCATGGGTGAGGAAGACCAGGGCACGCGATTTCAGGTCGACAGCGGTCAGCCCGTCATTGAAGAGAACCTCGCCGATGTCCTTCGACGCGACCAGGTTGATCAGGCCCGACAGCTCATCGCTCTCCGCCGAGGCGACGTTCTCCGGCTCGAGGAGGCGGGACAGGGCGACGCCTCGGGAGTCGCGGGCCCGGATGCCGAGCATCACCGCGAAGAGCGACTGCACCATGCGTGCGCCGACGAGAGGGCCGAACACCCGCAGCGGGTCCAGCGAGTACTCCGGGGTCATCAGGTCAACGATCGTCGTGGTGTCCGGCCGGAGGCTCTGCGCGAAAACCGCGTACTCCTTGGCCTCTGTGCGGTCGATCGCGACGACGCGGCCGTTGCGGTCGACCGTGTCGCCCATGTCTCCCTTGAGCAGCACGCTCTTGCCGGCGCCGAGCTCGGCGACCACGCCGAAGCTGGCGCTGGTGTCGGCCTGGATACTGCCGTCCGCGTCGCGGAGGATCGGGGTGTGCCGGGCGGTGCTGATGTTCTCGCCGAAGCGGGCGCCCTTCTCGTCTCCGAGCTCGTTGCTGGAAAGCGGAACGCCGGTCGCGAACTCCCGGCCCGTCGTGATCTGGGTGAGCTCACGGACGATGCGCCCGGTGGGCGTGCCGGGGATCATCGCCCACCAAAGCTCCTCCTGACCTCCCAGGGGAGCCTCGAGGAGGAAGTCAGCGCGCTTGTACTCGTCTGCCACGAACCGGCCCTTAGCCTTCGCGAGATCGGCGGTATCTGCCCCCACAGCGAACAGCACCGTCGCCTGAACCTCGACCTCCTTATCGGAGCGGTTGAGGGAGGCGTGGTAGGCGGCCAGCGTCTCCGCGATCTCTCCGAGGTCGGATCCGCCGCCGGTGATCGTCGCGGTGCCCTCCTGGTGCTTGTACTGCTCCTCGAGGGCGGTTTCGGCCTTCTTGTTGCGACGCTTGACCTCGTCGGCGCCGGTGACGGTGAAACGGATCCCCCAGTCGACGTCAAGGGGGAACTGGTCGACGTGTGAGATCCACTCGACGCCGGGCGAGACCCAGCCGGCCTTGGGCGCGGCGACCATGGCCTGCACCACCTGGTAGGACGACGTCTCGTCCGCGTAGGGGCTGTGCACCTTGAGGTAGCGGCGCTTGAACGGGAGGAACTGCTGCCCCTTGGGAAGGTCGCTCTGTCCGCCTTCGTCGAGCCATGGGTTCGGCATCGCGGAGGGCATCTGGAAGTGCGCGAGCTCGTCGGCGCCGAATCCGTCCTCGGTACCCTCGGCGGGCGGGACAGGGGCGGCGAGGTCTGCGGAGAGGCCGCGCTGCTGCGAGTGAAGGGCGATCCAGATCTGCTCGGCGGGCGTTGCGCGGGTCGGCTAGAACGCGGCGGGGATGCGGACCTCGATCTCCTTGGCCATCCGCGCAGCAGCGGCGATCTCGGAGTCGGTAGGCAGCTGACGGGGAAGAGCCAACGTGTCGCGCAGCTTGGTGTCGGCGGCGCGCACTGCCGACCTCGCGCGAGCCTTCATCGAACCGGCCGCGAGCGGGACCGAGAACCAGAACGCGCGCGTTCCAAGCGGGATCTGCTCGAGCGCGTCCAGGGTCAGCTCGACCTCGCGCGCCCAGTCCGGACACTCGTCGATGCGAACACCGTCCAGCATCCGCTCCACGACAGACACCGGATCCAGGTCAGCGCACAGCCCCAGCAGCAGTCCCTCGCCCCGGTGCGCCTGGAAGAGCGCCTGGTGGTGCGCCTTGACGAGCTGCTTTGCCGCCGTGGTGGCGTAGGCATACGGGAGCGGCTGCAGCCGCCACGTAGCCCAGACCACGCCCGAGCGGGTCCACATCAGGTTGCTCGTCATCGCTGTTGCCGGAATCTGCATCGTCGTCTCGTTTCTCAGTCGGTCGGCGTGGCCAGCAGCAGATCGCGACCGCCGCTGAGGGGTGCCGTGATCGGCGTGCCGCCGAGGATGGGGAGGAGGGCTGCGTAGCTCGTGGTAGCGGGGTCCGCACAGATCGGCCCACGCGCGGTCTCCGCCTTGACCACGAGGGTCTTGATGACGTAGCCGCGGCCTCGGCCGATGATGCCGAGCGGGATGTCGGTGTTGTTCATGGTCAGTTGCCTCCTCGGGCTTGCTGCAGCAGGCGCTCGACGCCGCTGACCGCGTGTGCGGGTGCGTGCGCCGGCAGCGGCGTCGAGCGCGGCTGCAGGACCGGCTGCGCCACGACGGGCGCTTCCGGTGCGGGTGCGGTGGTCTCGCTATCCGGGGTGGTGAGCGTGGCTCCGACCGGCTCGGCGATCGTTGTTCCGCCGCCTGCGAAGTGGGGCGGGCGAACCCGCATGGTCACTCCGCGGTAGCGGCCGGCTGCGGGGCGGGTCATCGCGGACAGGCCGCTGGTGATGATGCTCAGCAGGTTCCGGCGTGTGGCCGGGATCCTTCCGGCTCCCCACGCTGCTCCCCAGGACACGAAGGCAGCGACGGGGATATCGACGATCGGAGAGCCAGTCCCCCACACGCTCTGCGTCAGCAGGGCGACGACCAGGACGATCGCCAGGACGACGCCCTGCGTCAGCGTGTAGGGGCCCCCGGGGATCTTCGTGCCGTCGTGGAGACGGCCGATGAACTTTGGGAACCGGCGGCTGCGCGTGTAGAAGCGCGCAACCTCTCTCTCTTCGTCGCGATCGGCCACGTTCGCCCCTTTACGCG
>CAMFIY010000224.1 GCA_945952575.1 uncultured Leucobacter sp. | reverse complement strand
CTCCAGCAGCAGATCAGCTTGCATGGCGTTCCTTTCCCAGATGCTCGGCGTGCGCGGCACCGGTGCCCGGCGCTCCGATCTCCCGGTACTCGGTCGGCGTGCAGCCGACCTCTCTGCGGAAGAAGCGCGAGAAGTACGAGGCCTCGTTGAAGCCGAGGCGGCTGGAGACCTGGGCGGCGCTCAGATCGCTGCCGCTGAGCAGCCGCTTGGCCTCGCGCGCCACTGCGGTGCGCAGGATCCTGCCCGGCGTGGATCCGGTATCGGCGACGACCTGCTCGGCCAGATAACCGCTGGTGACGCCCAGTCGGGCCGCGCAGCTCGAGACCGTGAGCCGCGCATCGGGAGCGCGCAGCACGTCGCGCATGAACGAGCGGGTCAGCGAGGAGTGCGGGCAGAGCCCGCCCTGCGCCGGGAGGGCGTCGGCGCACTCGTGCAGCAGCGCGGCGAGCAGGTGCCTGGCGCTCGCGAGGGATCCCGCGTCTCCGATGGCGTCGAGCAGCCGGCGCTGCCGGAGCACGCCCTCGGAGGTCGGGGCGATCGGGGCTGCGCCGAGCAGCAGCATCTCGCGCAGCGGATCGGGCAGCGCGCCGACCGTGTCGAGGACGTCCTCGGAGAACATGAGCGCCGTGCACTGCAGCCCGGGATCCGCCTGCCACTCGTGCACCTGACCCGGCGCCAGCAGGTGCAGCTCGCCGGGCCGGATCGGCACCCGGACGAAATCGATGCTGTGGAACCCGGATCCGGCTTCGATCAGCACCAGCTGCGTGAAGGCGTGCCGGTGCGGTGCGCGGAAGGCGAGGTCGTCGTCGATCCGCTCGATGGCGAGGATCGATCCGCCCACGGTGCCGGCGCGCGGAGTGATGTCGTGCACCGGGAAGATCGGCTGGGGCGCACCTGGTGCGCTGGTCGCGGTCTCCATGGATCCTCCGTCTCCGTCTTCATCGCTCGGCGTGAACTGCGCGATCGCATCACCGTCGCCTCTCCAGTCTTGTGCGCGCCCGAGCAGACGGTTTGTCGTCCTGAGCACGCTGATTGACCAGCCGAGCAGGGATCGGATCCGGCCCGTTGCGCGCGCGGAGGCAGAGGATCCAACATGGACGAAGCATCGGAAGTCTCGTTCGATCGAGCACCCTGCGATGGCGCAGGCGGGTCATCCCCACCTCATCGCGGCGGCCGCAGTAGGGGAAGGAATCACCATGACCGAGATGATCACGCTGACGCGGGATCGCAGCGGCGAAGCGGCCAAGCGCCGACGCCGCGCCGCGTGGCGCTTCTGGATCGGCAAAGCCGTCCAGGCGGTCCTCACCCTCCTCTTCGTCTCGATCGTGATCTTCTTCGTCACCCAGGCGATGCCCGGCGACGTGGCGCAGGTCATCCTCGGCACGAACGCGACGCCGGAGAAGATCGAGCAGGTCCGCAAGAACCTCGGCCTGGATCAGCCCGTGGTGGTGCAGTACCTGAACTGGCTCGCCGGCATCTTCCGCGGGGACTGGGGCAAGTCGCTCATCACCCAGGTGCCCGTGGGCGAGATCCTCTCGATCCGCCTGCGCAACTCGCTCTCGCTCGGCATCATGGCGCTCATCATCATGCTGCCGCTCTCGCTCGTGATCGGCGTCATCGCGGCGCAGAAGAAGGATCGCATCTTCGACAAGATCTTCATGGGCAGCTCGATGGTGGTCAACGCGGTGCCCGAGTTCGTCACCGGCACCGTGCTCATCACCCTCTTCGGCACGACCGTGTTCCGCATCCTGCCCCCGGTGGCGATGATCCCGCCGGATCACATGCCCTGGTGGCACCCCGCCGAGATGGTGCTGCCCGTGACCACGCTCGTGATCGGCGGCATCGCCTACCTCGCACGTCTGGTGCGCATCTCCTTCATCGACGTGATGAACAGCGAGTACATCCAGACCGCGCAGCTCAAAGGCCTCACCACGCGCCGGATCCTCTATCGGCACGCCCTCCCCAACGCGCTCGCCCCGATCATCCCGGCCGCGTCGCTCGTCGCCGCGTTCCTCATCGGCGGCACGGTGGTCGTGGAATACCTCTTCTCCTACCCGGGCATCGGCCTCTCGATGGTCGACGCCGTGAACAACCGCGACCTGCAGCTCATCCAGGCCGTCGTGCTGATCATCGCCTCGGGCTACTTCGTCTTCAACTTCATCGCCGATCTCCTGTCCGATGCAGGATCCAAGGGCCGGAGGGACTGACCATGACCGAGCAGAACGAGGCCGTACCCGCCGGGATGCCCCCGGTGCTCTCCACCGCCGAGCTCGCGGCCGAGGCGGTCGCAGCTGAGCCGGAGCAGCGCCGCCGCTCACGCGTGCTCACCCGCTTCCTCGCCTCGGGCCAGGTGCGCTGGGGCATCGGGATCGTGATCTTCACGGCCCTGCTCGCCGTGTTCGGCGGATTCCTCGCCCCGCACTCCGTGACCGAGCCCATCGCCACGCCCTACGCCCCGCCCGGGGACGGGCTGCTGCTCGGCTCGGACCAGATCGGCCGCGACGTGTTCTCCCGCGTGCTCGCGGGCGGCGTGTACCTCGCCTGGATGGCGCCCCTGAGCGCCGTGCTGAGTGTAATCATCGGCGCCGCGGTCGGGATGCTCGCGGCCTACTACCGCGGCTGGACCGAGATCATCCTGATGCGGCTCATGGACGTGCTGCTGGCCTTCCCCGGCATGCTGCTCGCGCTCATGTTCGTCTCCGTGTTCGGGCCGACCCCGACCCTGCTCGTCCTGCTCGTCGTGCTCTCCCTGATTCCGGGCGTCGCTCGCGTCATCCGGGGCGCCGCGACGCCGATCTGCGAGCGCGAGTTCGTGCTGTGGGCCCGCTCGGTCGGCATCCCCGGGCGGAAGATGCTCGTCCGCGAGATCCTGCCCAACATCACCTCGCCGCTGCTCGTCGAGCTCGGCGTGCGCCTGATGTGGGCGGTCGGCATCCTCGCCTCGATCAGCTTCATCGGCTACGGCATCCAGCCGCCCACCCCCGACTGGGGTCTCATGGTGAGCGAGAACCGCACCGGACTGACCACGCAGCCCCTGGCCGTGCTCGCACCGATCGTGATGATCGTGCTGTTCACGGTCGGCGGCAACCTCATCGCCGAGGGCGGCGCACGCGTCATCGCCCGGACCGAAGGGAAGTAGACCATGGCCGCAATCACTGTGACCGATCTGACGGTCGGCCTGACGGGCAGCGACACCACCATCATCGAGGGCGTCTCGCTCGAGCTGGGCTCGAGCGAGGTCATGGGCATCGTGGGCGAGTCGGGATCCGGCAAGAGCACCCTCGCCCTCGCCCTCCTCGGCTACGCCCGGGCGGGCGGCGAGATCCGCTCCGGCTCCGTCGACATCGAGGGCACCGACCTGCTGAAGCTCGACGCGGCCGGCCTGCGCAAGGCGCGACGCGGACTCGTCAGCTATGTCGCCCAGGATCCCGCGACGGCGCTGAACCCCTCCATGCGGCTGCGCACGCAGCTGATCGAGGCGATCGACGGGCCGCCGGCCGAATCGATGGCGCGGATCCGGGAGATCCTCGAGACCGTCGGGCTGCCCTCGGACGACGCGTTCCTGAAGCGTCGCGCGAAGGAGCTCTCCGGCGGGCAGCAGCAGCGCATCGCGATCGCGATGGCCGTCGTCGCGCAGCCGCGGCTGATCGTGCTCGACGAGCCGACCACCGGCCTCGATGTCTCCACGCAGATGAAGGTGCTCGAGCTGGTCAAGAAGCTCTGCAACGACTATCGGATCGCGGCGATCTACGTCACCCACGATCTCGCGGTCGTGGGTGAGGTGGCCGACAGCGTGACCGTCATGTACGGCGGTCAGGTCGTCGAGACCGGCTCGACCGAGTCGGTGCTGCAGGCGCCGGCGCACCCCTACACGCGGGCACTGCTGCAGGCGCTGCCCTCCACCCAGGATCGTCACATGCTCGTCCCGATCCCCGGTCGGGCCCCGAGCATCAGCGACAAGCCGTCCGGCTGCGTGTTCGCGGCGCGCTGCCCGTTCGCGACCGATGCGTGCCGTGCCGCCGTGCCGCCGCTCGAGCCGGTCGGCGACGGGCAGGTGCGCTGCATCCGCCACGTCGAGATCGGGCAGCGCCCGCCTTCGGTCGTCTCGGTCGCGCCGGTGGGCGACTTCGCGGACGTGCCGGACTCGGCGCTGCGCGTGCGCGACCTCTACGCCTCGTACAGCGGCGTCGAGGTGCTGCGCGGCATCGACATCGACGTGCGCTCCGGGGAGTGCCTCGCGATCGTGGGCGAATCCGGATCCGGCAAGAGCACGCTGTCCCGGTGCCTCATCGGCTTGCACACCGAGTGGGAGGGCGAGCTGCTTCTCGACGGGAAGCCGCTCGCGCAGTCGGCGGCGCACCGCGACAACGATGCGCGGCGCCGGATGCAGTACATCTTCCAGAACCCGTACGGCTCGCTGAACCCGCGCCTGGACATCGGCACCAGCCTCGCCGCGCCGCTCGGGCATTTCGAAGGGCTGCGGGGGGCCGCGGCCCGGGCGCGCGTGGCCGAGGGGCTCGAGCGGGTCGAGATCCCGGCACGCATGGCCGAGATGTACCCGTCCGAGCTCTCCGGCGGCCAGCGGCAGCGCGTCGCGATCGCGCGGGCGCTGCTCGCGAATCCGAGCGTGCTGATCTGCGACGAGGTGACCTCGGCGCTCGACGTGTCGGTGCAGGCGTCGGTGGTCGAGCTGCTGCGCGGCCTCCTCACGGACGGGCTGGGCATGATCTTCGTGACCCACAACCTCGCCGTGGTGCGCTCGATCGCGGACTCCGTCGCGGTGCTGAACCGCGGCTCCATCGTGGAGCACGGGCGCGTGGATCGAGTGCTGGACGACCCGCAGGATCTCTACACCCAGGGTCTGCTGGCCGACACGCTCGACCTTCCGGTCGCGTAGGGGTTCGTTCGCGGTGCGGCGCGAGCCCGCATCTTTATCCGGCGCACAGGATGCTCCGAGCGCGGTCTCCGGGGTTGTCCGCGAGGATAGACGCATGGATGCCACTGCGATGCCGCTCGGCCTGCCGCCGCTGACCCGGGCCGACGGTTCCGCCGCACGCGTGCTGGTGGTCGACGACGAGGCGGCCATCGCGGCCGCGATCGGCGATGCGCTGCGCGCCGACGGCTGGGAGGCGCGGACCGAGACCCGCGGGCGGGATGCGCTGATCGCCGTGCGGGAGTTCCTGCCCGACCTGATCC
>CAMFIY010000223.1 GCA_945952575.1 uncultured Leucobacter sp. | reverse complement strand
ACTACATCTTCGCCGCGGAGTCGGCCAGCTTCGGCCAGCCCGAGGGCGCGCTCGGCCTCATTCCGGGCTTCGGCGGCAGCGTCCGTCTGCAGCAGTACGTCGGCATCGCCGCGGCGCGCGAGCTGATCCTCAGCGGCCGGCGGATCGACGCGGGCGAGGCGCAGCGCCTCGGTCTCGTGCTGCGGGTGCTGCCCGACGGCGAATCCCTGCTGGCTGCGGCGCGCGAGTCGCTCGGGCTCATCGCGCGCCAGTCCCCCGCCGCCGTCGCGACGGCCAAGCGCACGATCCGCGCTGCGCAGAGCCTGCCGACCGACGCGGGCCTCGCCGTCGAGCGCGACGCCTTCGCGGCCTGCTTCGGCACGCCGGACATGCTCGAGGGCACGGCGGCGTTCTTGGAGAAGCGCCGGGCGCAGTTCGTGGGTTGAGTCACCCGACTGTCGTGCACCGTTCCGACTGTCGTGCACACTCCTGACCGTCAGGAGGATGCACTCCGGTCATGAGGGTGCACCGCGGTCGCGGAAGGAGCCTCCGTCACCCCGCCTGTGCCGCGCTGATCGGATCCCGCACGACGCGGAACGTCGCGACCATCGGATCGGCGGCTCCGCGCACGTAGCCGGTCGGAGACGCGGCGACGGCCTGCAGGAACGAGACGGTCTCCTCGGTGATCTCCTCGCCGGGCACTAGGTTCGGGATGCCGGGCGGGTAGGCCGCGAGCGTGTCGGCGGAGACCTGGCCGATCGCCTGGTGCGCGGTCACGAGGACGCTCTCGGCGAAGAACGCCGAGCGCGGCAGCATGCGCAGCGTGCCGGCGTCGGGCAGCTGCGGGAAGCCCGACTGGTCGGAGGCTTTGCCCGCGGCGCGGAGCTCGTCGGCTTCGTCGGCGACGGCGGTGAGCACGGCCATGAGCCGATCGAGATCCGGCGAGGCGAGTGCGCCGAGGATCGCCACGATGCTCGTCGCCGTCGACATCTCGAAGTAGACGCCGTGCTCGGCGCTCGCCCGATCCCGCACCCAGTGTCCGCTCTGGCCGAGGCGGGAGACGTCGATGGGCACGTGCAGCGGATCGGTGGCGATGATGTCGGGGAACTCGTCGAACTCGTCGCTGATCACGGAGAAGCGCTCGTCGGCGCGAAGGCGCTCGCGGAACTCCTCGGCGCGACGGATCGATGCGCCGATCGTCTCGGTGCCGTGCACCAGTGCGTGACGTGCGGCGTCGAGGGAGCCCATGAGGATCGAGCTGGCGGAGGTCGACGACGTCATGGTGTAGGCGCGCGCGACCAGCGGTTCGAGGCGCTCGGCGAACTCGGTGTCTCCGAGCAGGAGCATCGCTGACTGGGTCAGGGATCCGGCGAGCTTGTGCGTGCTCGAGATGACGAGGTCGGCGCCGAGGCGGGCGGGCGACTCCGGCAGTTCGGGGTGGAAGCCGTAGTGCGCGGCCCAGGCGTTGTCGACGATCAGCGCGGCGTCGTGGGCGTGCGCCACCGCGGCGAGGCCGGCGACGTCGGCCGTGGATCCGAAGTAGCTCGGCGAGACGACGTAGATGCTCTGCACGGCGCGCCCGGCCTCGATCTCGGTGCGGAGCGCGTCCTCGAGCATCTGGGGGGTGAGCCCGTGCGCGATCCCGTGCACGTGGTCGACGTTGGGGCTCACGAAGGCGGGGATGAGCCCGGCGAGCAGCACGCCGTCGGAGAAGCTCGAGTGGGAGCTCCGCTGCATGAGCACCCGCTCGCCGAGCCCGCGCACGGCGAACGCCGCGGTGCGGTTGCCCTGCGAGGCGCCGTTGGTCAGCCACCAGGCGCGGCGCGCGCCCCAGGCCTCGGCGGCCAGCTCGAGCGCTTCCACCATCGGCGAGTCGTCGCCGAGGTCGATGCCTTCGAGCATGAGCGGGGCATCCATCCGGACGACTGCCTCGCCGTAGATGTCGGCGAGGTGCCGACCGCCGCGATCCGGATCGCCACCGTGGCCCGGAACCATCGCCTGCAGCGGTTTGGAGGCGGCGAGGCGGCGCACGGCGTCGACGTAGGGAAGGCGGTCCTGACGATTCTCGGCATTCGACATGGTCCCAGCCTGGCCGAGAACGGGCCGGGCCGGAATCCCGAATGCCCTCAAGGCCTCCATATAGGATATTGATCTGACTGGCCGGAATCGGCCGGTGCACTCCAGACACGGTAGGGAGATCATGCTCGACCCTCGGCAGCTCCAGGCCCTCGCCGCAGTCGCGGCCGAGGGCTCGGTCGCGCGCGCAGCCAAACGGCTCGGGTGGAGCCAGCCCACCGTCGACTACCACCTCCGCGCGCTCGACAAGCTGGTCGGCAGCCGGCTCACCGCTCGCAGCGCTCGCGGCAGCGTGCTCACCGCCGCGGGCTCGCTCATGCTCGAGCGCGGCGAGGACATCCTCGCCCTCTCCGAACGCGCCCTCGCAGACGTGCGGGAGTTCGCGCACGTCGGGCGCACGCGCCTGCGCTTCGGATCCTTCCCTACCGCGGCCGCGCGCCTCCTGCCCGGGATCGTCAGCCGGCTCTCCGAGGTCGGCATCGAGCTCGACGTGACCCTTGAGGAGATCGCCCCGCTCGTCTCACGGGTCAACCAGCACACGCTCGATGCGGCACTCGTCTATACGGCCAGCGGATACGATCTGCCCTTCCGCGCCGAGGTGCGCACCACGCGAATGCTCACCGATCCCCTGATGCTCGCTCTCCCGGCGACCCACCCGGCGGCGGCGCGAGAAAGCTTCGACACCGCAGCTCTGCTCGCTCTGGAGACCACTCCCTGGGTCTTCAGCGCAACGCCGGGCGACACGCTCGACGCGGTGGTGCTCGACGTGTTCGCCGAGGCGGGCCGCCGCTTCGAGGTCGCGATCCGCACCGACGATTACTCGGTCGCGCTCGGCATGGTGGCAGCAGGCATGGGCGTCGCGCTGATCCCACAGCTGGCCACTGGATCCGTGCCACACGGGGCGGTGCTGCGGCCGATCGAGGATCCGCGCTTCGCGCGCGAAATACTGCTCGCGGCGCAGGAGGGCCCGGGCGGCCTCCCGGCGGCGGTGCGCCAGCTGGCGGAGGCGGTTCGCCGCGCGATCAGCGCGCTCGGCTAATCGGCAGCCTCTCCCGACTCGGGGAGTGCCTTCTTGTTGCGGATCTCGCCGTACTGAATTGTGCGCACCTTCTTACCCGTGCCTTCATACATCCAGGGCCTCGTGGTGTACAGAGGAGCTTTGAACCAGATCGAGGTTGCGGCGCAGACCAGATCGGTACGCGTCAGCTCTTGCCTGAACAATGGATTTGGATCCGGCGCATCAGAGCACAGCATCTCGTAGGTCTTGAGTACATTCTGATCGAGCGGAGCTACCGTCGATTCTTCCCAGCCCGGGCCATAGCTCGTGCCGAGAACGTTACGTCCAGTCTTGAAGCTCATCGCCGCCTGCATATCTAGGGCGAGGGCAGCGGAAACAATCAGTGCCTCGTTCGGGCGGAACTTCGCGGGATCCAGGCCGACGTCGAGCACGGTCGTGTCGATGGTCACGATCTTCACCTTGCCCGACGGAGGCAGACTACGATGTTTTCTTGGAAACTGATCCGGCGACACCCGCTCCCCAAGCGTAAAACGAGGAGCCCCGCTCGGAGAAATCTGTCGATCGAGAGTTACCCAATGCCCCCAACCACGGCGTGGCGGGGTGCTGAGATAGTGATGGGCGGGGAACCAAACGATGGCTGCGGGCTCACCCTCGGCTCGTTCGATCGAGATCGTTCGAGGGTGCTCGGTCGGGGGCTGCTCGAGTTCGGCAATGACATCGTCGATCGTGCCGAAGCGGTGACCGTCCTGCCACCAGCCAGTCTGATCGAGCCAGGGTAACGGGAGACCGGCCTGGAGATAGGTGCTGGGATCGGGTCGTCTCGGTGGCTTCCGGGCTGAGTCCGTCATGTGGCAACACTAGCAGCACGAATTCCCTGCTAGTGTGACGAGAAATTCATGATTCTCTTGTGCGTATGGGCGGTGTTGCTTGATGCATAGATCTGGTGTTCGATTCCTTGTGCTGGCTGTAGTTACGGCCTTGATGGCATCGTCTATTTCAGTATTTCTTGGAGAAAGCCCGGCAAAGGCGACGGAGGTTGCTGCTCCGAACGAGTGCTCTCCGACGCAAGAAATCAGTAATGCCTCTGGCACACGATGCGTGAATGGCAAGAAGATGCGTGCCAGGGGTTTCAACAGGTGCCTCAGCAACCACGAGTTTCAATCGGCCTATCATCCCTACTCCTGTTACGGGACTCGCTCTTCGGTGAGCGACTACATCGAGGCGATAGCTCAGGCACGCCTCATTCAGCGTCATAATCCGGCCTTTGCGGGGGGACCGCTGAGTGTGATCGATCAGGCTTTGCAGTGGGAGACGAGATGGCCGGGCCCTGGCCGCCCGGATTTTGTCTATCTCCCGGGTTCCCAGTCAAATCCAGGTAGCACAACCGTGCTTGTCGCCGAGGTGAAGCGTTCAGACAATGGCACCAGGGAACAAGCAGAGGCGCAGGCTCAGGGGTACGTCGATGGGTTCAAGGACCACGGTTGGCAGGGCGCGCGGGTCATGGACCTTTCCTACTACGAAGATGCCTTCAGCGTGGTGTGGAACTGCGTGACCGCTGCTGGGCAGAGGAATGTCTACGACGACTATTCCGTATCAGGATCTGCAAAGGGTGTAGCGACCGTCGAGCGGCTGTTTCGTGAGCCTTGCGAAGGTGATCGTCGTCGGCACTACGAGCCGGTGGAGGACATCCGCGATATCGACTTGCATGACGACACCCCGGTGAACATCCCGTCGGATCTTCGAATCACCCCACCGGACGGATCTAGCCCACCTCTCTTCATCCCGCCCCCGTTGCTTTCACCCCCCAAGTACACGGGACCAGAAGTCGGCTCGGGCAATGGGGGTAGCGCGAAAGACGTGAAGTTGCGCTACTCCCGCCAGCAACTGTATGCGGCCCTGAAACGTGTGCTACTACGCAGCCAGCCTAATGACAGCGTGCGCCTCATCTTCTGCATGGCCGTGGATCGAGTGGTACGGGCAGGTTCGATATCTTCGATTTCTTACCTTGGCGCACTATGCCTGGAGGCTACCCAGGCTGCTCAATTGGTGAAAATTCTCAACATGATTGTCAACATGATTGACATTCTGGAATGGTTCACCGCAGAAGAACTTGCGGCTCTCGGG
>CAMFIY010000222.1 GCA_945952575.1 uncultured Leucobacter sp. | reverse complement strand
TACACGCGTAAGATCGTCGGCAGCGTCAGATGTGTATAAGAGACAGGTGCACTACGAGGCGGTGGAGGACGCGGTCGCGGAGATCGCGCGGTTCCTGAGCACGGGGGAGCGGGTGTGAGGATCCGCCGGATCGACGATGCGGGCGCTCCGGAGCTCGCCGACTACACGCAGCTCACGGACGTCGAGTTGCGACGGGTGCGCGAGCCGGCGGAGGGCCTCTACCTGGCGGAGTCGCCGAAGGTGATCGAACGCGCCCTGCGCGCCGGGCACCGGCCGCGATCCGTCCTGCTGCTCGAGGAGTGGATCCCGCGCATCGAGCCGTTGCTGGTGGATCATCCGGAGGTGCCCGTCTACGTCGGCGACTCCGCGCAGCTCGCCGGTCTCACCGGTTTCCACCTGCATCGAGGCGCGCTCGCCTCGATGCACCGTCCGCTCGCGCGGGATCCTCTGGCGCTGCTGCGCGAGTCGCGTCGATTGGTCGTGCTCGAGGATCTGGCGGACCACACGAACGTCGGCGCGATCTTCCGCTCCATCGCGGCGCTCGGCGCGGACGGCGTGCTGCTCACGCCCGCGTGCGCGGATCCGCTCTACCGTCGAGCGGTTCGCGTCAGTATGGGAGCCGTGCTCCAGGTTCCGTGGGCTCGTCTGCCCGAGTGGCCGGTCGCGGGGCCGATGATCCGGGACGCCGGCTACGAACTCGCCGCATTCGCGTTGCGCGAGGACGCCGAGGACCTGGCGGATTTCGTCTCAGATATGCCAGATCGGCTCGCGCTGCTCTTCGGCACCGAGGGAGAGGGGCTCACTCGGAGGGCGCTCGCGTCGGCGACACGATGCGTGACGATTCCGATGGATCACGGAGTCGACTCGCTGAACGTCGCCACGGCCGCCGCGGTCGCGCTGTGGGCGGTCCGGGCCGCGGATCGGGCGACCCGTCGCGACTGACGGCGCGCGTTCGGGGAACGGATAGGCTGCGCCGCTAAGCTCGGTGCCGATGGGCTGCGCGGTGCGGCCGTCAGGGATCCGGGGGAGTCGAGCGTGAACGCAGTCGGACGGGGAAAAGCCCTGGTCTACGCGATATTTGCGCTGCTCGTTGGAGCTGGGTCATACCTTTTCGCGGTGCGCAGCGGCACCGGCCAGTCGGCCGAGAACTCCGTATTGCACGCCTCGGACTACAATCCCGACGCCGGATTCCCGCTGGTCCTCGTCACCCCGCAGAATCTGGTCATCGCGCTCGTCGCGATCGGCATCGTCGCCTGGATCCTGCGCGGCTTCGTGCGGGCGGTCTGGATCCTCCTGTTCAGTACTATCGCGATCGTCGCCTCCCAGCTGCTGAAGCAGCATTGGCTCGAACGCGCGTCTTTCGGCGATCTCGACGCGATCAACACCTTTCCCAGCGGGCATATGACGGTACTCGCGGTACTCGCGACCGGCATGATCTGGGCGCTGCCGGCCGGCTTCAGGGGAGCAGTGGCCGTCATGAGCGCTGTACTGCTCGCCATCGCCTCCTGGCAGCTGCTCGCCTACAGCTGGCACCGCCCGAGCGACGTTCTCGGAGGCCAGGCGCTCTGCGTGCTCGCCTTCGCCCTCGCGGCAGTGCTTCGGCCACCGTTCCGCGCGAGGGTTCGGATTCCCGGCGCCTTCGCGAGCGGTCTGGATCGATTCCTCGGCGCGGTGCTGACGCTGACCGGGTCCGCGCTCATCATCGGCGGGCTCGTGGTCGTCGCCATCGCGAATGCGCAGAGCATCGACTCCCTGCTGCTCGGCGGTGCACAGCTCGCTCTGTGCGGCTCGGGGACACTCGTCGCGCGTGCGGCGATGACGCTGGGGAGATAGCGCGGAAGCCGCGCTGCCCACCGCGATAGCCTGAGCGCATGGATCCGTTCAGCATCCGCACCGTTCGGCTGGTCCTCGATCAGCCCGGCCACCCGGACGTCGACGACATCGCCGCGTTCTGCGGGGAACCGCTGTTCGAACGGTATATGTCGACGCCGTGGCCGTACGAGCGGCATCACGCCGAGTCGTTCGTGGGGGAGTTCGTGCCGCAGGGTTGGGCGACCGGTGACGAATGGACGTGGGCGATTCGAGATTCTCCCGGTGAGCCGCTACTCGGAGTCATCGGCATGCGCCTGCGCAGCGGCATGATCGGTTTCTGGCTGGGTGCTCCGCACCGGGGGCGAAGGATTATGTCAGAAGTCGTCGACGCCGTGGCCGACGAGGTGTTCGCGAGAACCGAACGCGCCGAGATCCTCTGGGAATGCGTTCTGGGCAATGTCGCGTCGATGCGCGTGGCCGAGCGGTGCGGATTCAGCTTCACCGGCGCCGCACCAGGATTGGTGCTGGATCGGCACGGGCGCGCGGTGATCTCCTGGACGGCGACGCTTCGTCGTGGTGACGACCGAGATCCGAAACCCGGTTGGCCGATCTGAGTCGGCAGGGATCGGGAGTATTCCTTGATCGACCGGGCGCAAGGTGCGAAAGTCGCTGTCTGCCATATTCCCTCGCGTGGATAATCTCTATTATGTCAGTATGGATCTCGAGCGCACCTCCCTTTCGGCGAGTCGCCACCCGCCACCATGATCGACGAAACGCCTCCGAAGCGCGTCCGGTGAAGCGCTCTCGACGGTCACGCGGCGAAAGATCACAACTCGCTCACAGCTCAGCATCCATTGCGCGTCTTCAAAGGAAGACTCGGGCGCGCTACGCAATAATCGCTGTGTGCGAATCACTCCCAAACAGGTCGGAAAGTACGCTCGTCGCGCCCTGAAGGCGGTCGGCGCCGAGCGGATCGCGCGCCAGAGGCACCGCCCCATTCGCACGGACGTCGTCCTCTACGAATCGTTCTCGGGCAACGGAGTGCTCTGCAACCCCGAGGCGATCTTCCGCTATCTCCTGGATCATCCGGACTTCGCGCATCTGCGCCACGTCTGGGCCATCGCCGACCAGGCCTCGATCAACGGCTTCCAGGCCGAGTTCGCCCGCCATCCTCGCGTCAGCTTCGTGCGGCGCGGCGGCGGCGCGTACTGGGAGGCCCTCTCCACCTCCGGTTTCCTGGTCAACAACGCGACCTTCCCGCCGGCCTTCGGCAAGCGGGACGGCCAGGTCTACCTCAACACCTGGCACGGCACTCCCCTGAAGCAGATGGGCTTCGACATGCCCGACGGGGCGCATCAGTCCGCGAACACGCTGCGCAATTTCCTCGCCGCCGACTATCTGCTGGCGGCGAACCCCTTCATGGCCGAGACGATGTACGAGCAGTCGTACCGCTTGACGAACGTCTATCAGGGCGAGCTGATCGAGGAGGGCTACCCGAGGATCGATCGGCAGATCCTCGATCCCGACCAGGAGGCCGAAGTGCGGGCGAGGATCTCGCAGGCGGGCATCGAGCTCGGCGAGAAGCGAATCGTCCTGTTCGCCCCCACTTGGCGAGGCGGTTCGTTCGCCGCGCCTGAGGCAGACCTGGACGCCCTGGTGCAGCAGGTGAGCCGCATGCAGGCCGCGCTCCCCGGCGATGCGGTGCTGCTGCTCAAGACCCATCAGATCGTGCACGCGCACGCGAACGAGCGACCCGAGCTGCAGCGCTCACTGGTTCCGAACACGATCCCGACGAACGTCCTGCTCGGCGCCGCGAGTGCGCTCATCACCGACTACTCCTCCATCTTCTTCGATTTCCTCGCAACCGGCCGCCCGATCGCCTTCTTCACGCCGGACGCCGACGACTACTCGGACACGCGCGGAACCTACATGCCGCTCGACGAGCTCCCGGGTCCGGTGACGTCGGACCCCGAAGGCACGATCGCCGCGCTGCGCTCGTTGATGGAGGATGAAGCGCTCCCCCATCCGCGCTATCGCGACTGGGCCGACCGCTACACCCCCTTCGAGGACGGCGAGTCGACGCGGCGCGTGGTCGACATCGTCTTCCGCGGCGTGCGAGACGGCTACCGCGTCCGCCGCACTGCACGGGACGGCCGCAGACGCCTGCTGCTGTTCCTCGGCGGCATGAAGTCGAACGGCATCACGAGCTCGGCGCTCAACCTTCTCCGCCGCATCGATCACGATCGCTACGACGTGACCGCGCTCATCCCCTATTTCAAGTCCGAGGACACGCGAGCCAACCAGGCGCAGATCGATCCGCGGGTCCGGCAGGTCATGCGGATCGGCGGCATGAACGGCTCCAAGGTGCTGCAATTGCGCCGCCGCCTGCAAGACCTGGCCGAGTCCCCCCCGCTCCTCCCGGGCGATGCGCGCTGGCACAGCAAGCTGTGGCGGGACGAGTGGGATCGAGTGCTCGGATCCGCGCACTTCGACTGGGTCGCGGACTTCAGCGGATACAGCCCGTTCTGGGCGAACCTGCTGCTGCAGTCCCCCGACGCGCCTCGCGCCATCTGGCTGCACAACGAGATGGCGTCGGATCGGATGCGCACCGTCGGCGGCCGGCGGCCCATGGAGCGCGGTCTGGGCCTCGTCTTCAACCTGTACCGCGGCTACGATCGACTGGTCTCCGTCTCCCCTCGGCTCACCGCGGTGAATCGGGAGAAGCTCGCCGACTATGCGCCCCCCGGACGCTTCTCGACCGTGCGGAACTTCCCCTCCCCCTCCGCGATCCCGAGCGACGACCTCAATGTCTTCGACCTGCTCGAACCGGACGAGGAGATGCCGGCTTGGATGCGCGAGCTCGGAGACCCGCAGCACGAGACGAAGTGGTTCATCTCAGTTGGCCGCCTCTCCCCCGAAAAGAATCATGCGCGTCTGATCAGGGCTTTTGCCAGAGTTCACGCTCAGGATCCCGCTGCTCGCCTACTCATCGTGGGCGGCGGCCCACTGGAGGCGACGCTTCGCGAGCAGATCGCCGAGGCCGGGCTCGAAGGCGCCGCGTTCCTGGCCGGCCGCAGACGACTGCCGGTCGCGCTGCTCGTCGCCGCCGACTGCTTCGTGCTCTCGAGCAACTATGAGGGACAGCCCATGGTCCTGCTCGAGGCGGCGCTCTGCGGGCTGCCGATCGTCTCGACCGCGTTCGCCTCGGTGGCCGACGCGCTTCCGGATGACACGATCCATGTGGTCGAGTGCGACGACGAGGCGCTCCGGACGGGCATGATCGACTACCTCGAGGGTCGAGTGCCCCCGAGCCGGCTCGATTTCGATGCGTACGTGGACGATGTCTCGCATGAGCTCGAGCGGGTGCTGCTCGCCACGCACCTGGATACCGCGGAGATCAGCACGATCGACCTCGACGGCATCAACTCGACTGCCTCCGAGT
>CAMFIY010000221.1 GCA_945952575.1 uncultured Leucobacter sp. | reverse complement strand
GTGATCCGTCGCCGCGGCAGGCCCTTGGCCCGCGCGGGCAGCATGTAGTCCTCGCCCAGCGTCGCGAGGACCGAGGAGCGCACGATGAGCAGGTTCTCGGCGTAGAGCGTGAGCGTGAGCGTGGCCACGGGCAGGATCAGGTGCCTGAGCCGGTCGACGAACTGCTCGCCCGGGCTCAGGGCCACGGCGAAGGGATCCGCCAGGCCCGCGGTGGGCAGTACGCCGGCGAAGAAGATGAGCAGCATCATGCCGAGGAACTGGGTGGGGAACGCGTAGAAGAGGACCGAGATGTTGGTCGTCACGTAGTCGAAGACGCTGCCGCGCCTGACCGCGCTCAGGACGCCGAGGAAGATGCCGATGAGCAGCGCCAGGATCGTGCCGGTGAGCACCAGGGGGAGCGTGTTCATGAAGGCGGTGGCCAGGTTCTCGACGACCGGCTGACGGTTGTGGTAGGCGATGCCGAGGTTCCCGGTGAAGAGGCCTTTGAGGTAGAGCAGGTACTGCTCGAATATCGGCCGGTCGAGTCCGAACTCCTTGGTGAGCGCCGCCTTGAGCTCGGGGGAGGCGTTGGGCACGCGGGAGATCCGGGTCACCGCGGATCCGGGGAGCACGCGGAAGAGCACGAAGTTGAGCGATACGGCGACGAAGATCGTGATGATCGCGAACAGCGTGCGATGCCATATGTATCTGCCTCGATGCATCGGCCGTCCCTCCGTGCGGATCCCGTTCCGCATCTCTCCACCATAAGAAGTTACCAATAGAGTATGCTAAGTGTACTGAGACAGTGCCCGATCGTGCAGCTTTCGGTCGCGCGACATCGACGAGGAGGATCAATGAAGATCAGGATCCGTGCGGCGCTGGCCGCCGTGGGAGCGGTAGCGCTCGCACTGACCGCATCGGCATGCGCGCCTTCCGGCACGGGAGGATCGGGCGGGGGGAGCAGCGACTTCCTGCGGGTCGGCACGACCTCGCTCGTCGACTCGCTCAACCCCTTCGTCTCGGACTCCGACTACTCCAGCGTGATGTATCAGTACGTGTACCCGCACCTCACCGAGTACGACGAGAACCTGAAGATCGTCCCCTCCTTCGCGGAGTCCTGGGAGACGTCGGCCGACGGCAAGACCTGGACCTTCCACACGGTGGACGGCGCGAAGTGGTCGGACGGCGAGCCGCTCACCGCCGAGGACGTCGCGTTCACCGCGAACATGATCAACGAGTTCAAGAGCGGCCCGACCGGCATCCTGGCCGGATGGGTCGCGCACCTCGAGAAGGCAGAGGCGACCGACGCAGACACGGTGGTGCTGCACTACACGGATCCCGTCGCCAACGTGCTCACCCAGATGCAGGCGCTGCACATCCTCCCCGAGCACATCTGGAAGCCGCTGGCGGAGGGCGACGGGGAGAAGATCACGAGCTTCGAGAACGGGGCGCCGATCGTGTCGGGCGGCCCGTTCACGCTCGACAAGTACGAGAAGGACCAGTCGATGATCTTCTCGGCCAACGAGAACTGGTACGGCGCCAAACCCAAGATCACGGGCTTCGGCTTCCAGTTCTTCGCCAACGACGACGCGATGGTCTCGGCGCTCAAGGCTGGCCAGGTCGACATGACGGGCCAGATGACGCCGCCGACCGCGGTCGAGACGCTGAAGAAGGCGGGCATGGACGTCGAGTCCGGCCCCAGCGTCACGATCAAGAACGTGATCATCAACACCAATCCCGAGAAGCCGAAGCACCGCGAGCTGCTGAATCCCGAGGTGCGGAAGGCGCTCGAGTACGGCATCGATCGTCAGGAGATCGTGGATCAGACCTACCTCGGCTTCGCTGATCCGGGGTCGACGCTGCTCAGCCCGGCCTCCGGGTTCCAGAACACGAAGATCACGGGCCTGCCCTATGACGTCGCCGCCGGCAACGCCATCCTCGACAAGCTCGGCTACAAGAAGGGCGGCGACGGGATCCGCGTCGCCGACGGCGTGAAGATGCAGTACGAGCTCATCTTCCCCACCGAGGAGAACGGGGCGGGCGACCGCGCCTTCCAGACGATGCAGCGCGGCTGGTCCGAGCTGGGCATCGACGTGAAGCAGCGCAAGATGGATCCGGACGCCGCCTGGGATGCGATCGTGGGGCCCGACGAGAAGTACCTCGACTACGACCTGGCCATGTGGAACTGGACGCCTCCGGTCGAGCCCGACTTCATCCTGAGCACCCTCACCTGCGGCGCCTGGGGCGGCAACTCCGACAGCGGCTACTGCAACAAGGAGTACGACAAGCTCTACCAGCAGCAGGGCACGGAGCTCGACGCGACGAAGCGGCGCGCGATCATCGACGAGATGCAGCAGATCATCTTCGACGACCGCCCGTACATCGTCTACGCCTACCCGAAGGTGATCGAGGCGCACAACCCGGCGTGGACCGGCTTCGTGCTCTCGCCGCTCGTCGGTTCGATCAACAACCTGTCGACGCAGACGCTCGTGCAGGTCCACAAGAAGTAGCGGGGTCGAGTCGATGTCGGATCGCACGCCCGTCGAGTATCTGGTGCTGACTGCGGGCGGCGGTGCGTCGGCCGTGCCCGCCGCGCTCGCCGCCGAGGTCGGACTGGAGGCGGGGCAGCTCGCCGCGCTCATCGAGCTCGTCGAGGATCGGCTCGTGCTGCCGGCGGCCTCCGGGCCGCGGCGTCTGGTCGTGGCGCGTCTGGCGGCGGCGCTCACCGGGCCCGGTGCGCCGAGCGCGGTGGATCGCTGCTTCGAGGCCGGACTGCGCCTGGGCGCGGTCGCCGGCGGCGGGCGGATCTGGGTCGCGGACGGGGTCGAGCTGTCTGATCCCGAACGGGACGCGCTGTGGCGGGGCGCCTACCTCGGCGCGCAGCGGCCGGCCGCCCCGGTTCCCGAGCCGGTGGGCTCAGCGCGGAATGTGCGCGAACGCGATGCGCTCTCGCCCGAACATCCCGCGCCCGTCGAAGGATCCGGGGCGTCGGCCTCCGGCCGTCCGACGTTCGCGGACGGATCCGAGCCCCCGCAGCTCACCACGGCCCGTGCGGAGGCCGCGGCCTGGGTGCGCGAGCTGGCGGAGCGCCCGGCCAATCGTCTCGGGCCCGCTGAGTTCGCGCGGGAGATCGCGGCGTTCGCCGCGAGCGCCGGTCGGGGCCTGGCGGTCGAGGTCTGGTCGCTGGCCGATGCCGAGCAGCGCGGCTTCGGGGCGGTCGCCGCGGTCGGCGGGGGCAGCAGCCGACCGCCCCTGGTCGTGCGGCTGAGCTGGGGCGACGACGCGGCCCCGACCGCGGGCGTGCTCGGTCTCGTCGGCAAGGGCATCACCTTCGACTCGGGCGGCGTCAACCTCAAGCGCGACGCGGGCGAGCTCGCCTGGATGAAGTCCGATATGGCGGCGGCGGCGGCGGTCGCGGCGGGGTTGACCCTGGCCTCCGCGCACGCCGAGCCGCCGACCGGCCGGCGGGTCGAGGCGATCCTGCCCCTCTGCGACAACGCGCTCTCGGGCTCTTCGATGCGCCCGGGCGATGTGATCGCGCATCCGGGCGGCGAGACCACCGAGATCGTCGACACCGACTGCGAGGGCAGGCTCGTGCTCGGCGACGGCATCTCGTGGTGCCGCTCGCGCGAGTACGGCCGGATCCTCGATGCCGGCACGCTGACGGATGGCGGCGCGGGGCTGCGTCGGACCGGACTCTGGTCGAACGACGCCGGGCTGGCGCGCGAACTCGCCGAGCTGGGCGACGCGGCGGCGGATCCGCTCTGGCCCTTGCCCTTGCCCTATGGCGAGGAGGCGCTCGAGAGCAGGGTGGCCGGGCAGCGGAACGCGCCGATGGATCGCCCCGACGTCGGCCGGCACGCGGCGGCGTTCCTCGCCGAGATCGCCGGTGACACCCCGTGGGCGCACTACGACATCGGCGGCACCGCCTATATGGAGCACCCGATCGCTGGATGGCCCGAGGGACCGACCGGCTCGGCGACCGTGGCGATCGCCGAGGCCGTGCGCGCCTGGATGCGTTCGTGATACGGCAAAATAATACTGAGTATGATAAGTTGATGAGCATGAACCTCACCTTCGACTCGGCGTTCGCCGGCCGCACCACCCGATCCCGCGAACTCTTCGAGCGGGCGAAACAGACCATCCCGGGCGGCGCCGGCAGCACCGCGCGCCTGCCCCGCAACGGCTGGAACCCCTACCCGCTGTTCATCCGGGACGGGCGCGGATCCCGCATCACCGACGTCGACGGCAATGAATACATCGACTACCTGCTCGGTCTCGGGCCGGACATCCTGGGGCACCGCAACCCCGTCGTCACCGAAGCCGTCACCCGTGCGATCGCCGACTACGGCACCTGCTTCGGCCTGCCCTACGAACTCGAGATCGAGGCCTCGGAGAAGGTCGTCGCCGCCGTGCCCGGCGTTGAGCAGGTGCGCTTCGCGAACTCGGGATCCGAGGCCGTCGGGCAGGCCGTGCGCATCGCGCGCGCCACCACCGGGCGACGCCTCATCGTCCGCTTCGAAGGTCTCTACCACGGCTGGCAGGACAGCGTGTACTGGTCGAACCACGTCGACATCGCGCAGGCCGGCCCCGCCGACCACCCGCGCCCGGTCGCGATGGGTCTCGG
This sequence comes from uncultured Leucobacter sp., assembly GCA_945952575.1. Taxonomy (GTDB): domain Bacteria; phylum Actinomycetota; class Actinomycetes; order Actinomycetales; family Microbacteriaceae; genus Leucobacter. The sequence goes on along the minus strand of CAMFIY010000221.1, from coordinate 650 downwards.
CGTGCCCGCCGAGCTCGCAGACACCCTCATCGTCCTCACCTGGAACGACGCGGAGAGCTTCGTGAAGCTCATGGCCGAGCGCGGCGAGGAGGTCGCGGCCGTGATCACCGAGCCCGCAGTCCTGAACACCGGCTGCATCCTGCCCGAGCCGGGCTACCTCGAACTGCTGCGCTCCGAGACGCAGAAGTACGGGGCCATGCTGATCTTCGACGAGGTCATCACCGGGTTCCGGATCGCCCGCGGCGGCGCGCACGAGTACTACGGCGTGATCCCGGACCTCACCACCTACGCGAAGGGCATCGGCGGCGGGTTCCCGGTCGCCGCCATCGGCGGCACTGCGGAGGCCATGCGGCTCATCGCCGACGGCACCTACTCCCACTCCGGCACCTACAACGCGAACGTGGTGCAGTGCGCCGCGGTCTCGGCGACCATGGACATCCTGGCCGAGCCCGGGCTCTACGAACGTCAGCGCGCCCTCGGAGACCGCCTCGCCCGCGGGCTCGAGTCGATCGCGAACGAGAACGGCATCGACGCCTACGTCACCGGCCTCGGCACCGTGTTCCAGCTCTGGTTCGCCGACGGCCCCATCAAGAACTGGCGCGACGCCGTGGCGCACACCCGCGAGGGCGTGTTCACCCGCTGGTACGAGG
>CAMFIY010000220.1 GCA_945952575.1 uncultured Leucobacter sp. | reverse complement strand
CACGCGTAAGATCGTCGGCAGCGTCAGATGTGTATAAGAGACAGCCGCGAGACACTCGTGATCCTCGGCGCGATCACGATGCTGAACGGCGGGATCCGCGCGCTGCGGCAGTTCGACATCAAGCAGATCGTGGCGCACGGCACGGTGAGCCAGCTCGGCCTGCTCGTGATGCTCTTCGGCGTGGGCGACCCGGCGACGGATCTCGCCGGGTTCGCCCTGCTCCTCGCCCACGCCGTCGCGAAGGCGCCGCTCTTCCTCGCCGTCGGGATCGTCGATCACAGCACGGGCACGCGAGACCTGCGCCAGCTGAACGGCCTGGGGAAGCGGATGCCGGGACTCGCCGTCATGACCGCTCTCGCGGCGGCGAGCATGGCGGGCCTGCCGCCGCTGCTCGGCTTCGTCGCGAAGGAGTCCGCACTCACCGAGCTGATCGAGGTGGGCGCGCACCGGCCCATCGCGGTGCTCGCCTTCGCGGTGACGCTGCTCGGCAGCGTGCTGACCGTCGCCTATATGGCGCGCTTCCTCTGGGGCGCCTTCGGCACGAAGCGCGGCGTCGATCGCTGCGCGATCGTCCACGGGCAGCCGAGGGGGATACTGGTCGCCCCGATGATCTTCGCGGGTCTGGCCGGCGTCGGCGGGCTTCTGGCACCGCTGCTCGATCCCTGGCTGCAACGGGCCGCTACCGCGACGGAGTCGTTGCCGACCGGGGTCGCGGGCGAGCACCTGGCCCTCTGGCACGGTCTGACGCCCGCATTCGGCGCCTCGCTGGGTGTGATCATCCTCGGCCTGCTCCTCGGCTGGATCCTGACCCGCAGCACGCGCGAGCTCCCGGCGATCCCCGAACGCTTCTCGGCTTCGCACGCCTACTGGGTGCTCACACACGCGCTCGACACGCTGGCGCTGCGTCTCACCGCGCTCACGCAGCGCGGCTCCCTGCCCTTCTACCTCGCGGTGATTCTGAGCGTGCTGATCGGCACCCTCGGCGGCACGCTCATCGGCATCGGCCGGATCCCGGACAATCTCGTCTTCGCGAACTCGCCGGTGCAGGTCAGCCTCGCCCTCGTGATGATCGTCGCCGCGATCTTCGCGTTGCGGGCGCACACCCGGTTCCAGGCCGTCGTGCTCGTCGGCGTCACGGGCTACGGCATGGCGGCGATCTTCGCGCTGCACGGGGCTCCGGATCTCGCGCTGACGCAGGTGCTCGTCGAGACCGTGACCCTCATCGCCTTCGTGCTCGTGATCCGCCGCCTGCCGCAGCACATCGGAGTCCGGGCGAGGCGCAGCCGGCGGTGGCTGCGTGCCGCGATCGGTATCGGCGTCGGGCTCGTGCTCGGCGGAGTCGTGCTGGTCGCGATGGACGCGCGGATGACCGATCCGATCTCGCTGCAGCTGCCCGAACTCGCCTATCAGGGCGGTCACGGCCGGAACGTCGTCAACGTCATGCTCGTCGACATCCGCGGCTGGGACACCATGGGCGAGTTGTCCGTGATCCTCGCCGCCGCCACCGGGGTCGCCTCCCTGGTGTTCCTGAGCACCCGTGTCGACACGGCGCCGAAGCTCCGGCGCAGGGACGCGCGCTCACGCGTGAACGACCTGATCCGTCGAGTGGAGGATCCGAGCGATCCCGCCCAGCGCCGAACCTGGCTCCTCGCCGGGCGCAATCTCGATCCCTCGCGCCGCTCGATCCTGCTCGAAGTCGTCGTCCGGCTCATCTTCCACGCGCTGATCCTGCTCTCCTTCTATCTCCTCCTCACGGGGCACAACACCCCGGGCGGCGGCTTCGCCGGGGGACTGGTCGCCGGCCTCGCCCTCGTGGCGCGCTATCTCACCGGCGGACGCGAGGAGCTCGGCGCGACTGTGCCGATCGACGCCGGCCGGATACTCGGCGTCGGCCTGGCGCTCTCTGCGACGGTCGCCGTGCTCCCGCTCTTCTTCGGGCAGGCCGCGCTCGCCTCCGCCTGGATCGATCTCGATCTCGGCCCGCTCGGCACGGTGCCCATCGTGACCTCGACGTTCTTCGACGTGGGGGTGTATCTCGTCGTGTTCGGGCTGATCCTCGACGTGCTGCGCAGCCTCGGCGCAGAGGTCGACAAGCACGAGGAGATGGATCTCGAGACCGCGCTCGAGGAGTCGCATGTCGGCTCGGGGGAGAACGGGGGCACCCGATGACCGTCTCCCTCGCACTGCTCGTCGTCATGGTCGTGCTCTACGCCGGCGGCGTGTATCTGCTGCTGGATCGCAGCCTCACCCGGGTGCTGCTCGGCTTCCTGCTGGTGGGGAACGCCACCAACCTGCTGATCTTCCTGACCAGTGGATCGTTCGGCCGCCCGCCGATCGTGGGCGATACGGATGCCGCCGAGATGAGCGACCCGCTGCCGCAGGCCTTCATCCTGACGAGCATCGTGATCACCTTCGGGGTGAGCGCCTTCATCCTCGCCCTCATCTATCGCGCCTGGCGCCTCGCGCGCGACGGCGAGGACGAGGTGCAGAACGACGAGTTCGACACCGCGCTCGCGGCCGCCGAGGCGCTCACGACCGACGAGGTCACCGACGAGGAACTGGCGGCGACGCCGGAGTTCTCCGACGCCCCCGCCGCAGGGGAGGACCGATCATGACCGCCCTGATCCCGCTCGTCGTCCTGGTGCCGCTGCTCGGCGCGGCCCTCGCCCTCGCCCTGCCCGGGCGCCGACGCGCGCAGCAGATCGTGACCGTGACGGCGCTCGCCGCCGTGCTCGCCCTGGGCGGCGCGTTCATGTGGGCGGTCGAGATGCAGGGGACGCTCGTCATGCAGGTGGGCGGATGGGCGGCGCCGTTCGGGATCTCCCTCGTCGTCGACCGGCTCACCGCGCTCATGCTGACGGTCTCGGCGATCGTCCTGCTCGGCGTGCTGCTCTTCTCCCTCGGACAGGGTCTGGCGGACGGCGACGACGAGACGCCCGTCTCGATCTACTATCCGACGTATCTGGTGCTGGGCGCCGGCGTGTGCGACGCCTTCATCGCCGGCGATCTCTTCAACCTCTACGTCGGCTTCGAGATCCTGCTCGTGGCGAGCTACGTGCTGATCACCCTGGGCGGCACGGGTCCGCGGATCCGCGCAGGCGTCACCTACGTCGTGGTCTCGCTCGTCTCATCGATCCTCTTCCTCGCCTCGATCGGCTTCGTCTACGCGGCGGCCGGCACCGTGAATCTCGCCCAGCTCACCGTCCGCCTCGCGCAGCTGCCCGACGGCGTGCAGCTGATCCTGAACCTCTCGCTGCTCATCGCGTTCGGGATCAAGGCGGCCGTCTTCCCACTCGCGTTCTGGCTCCCGGACTCGTATCCGACGGCGCCGGCGCCGGTCACCGCCGTCTTCGCCGGCCTGCTCACCAAGGTCGGCGTCTATGCGATGATCCGGACGCAGACCCAGCTGTTCCCGCACAGCCAGGTGAACGGCGTGCTGATGGTCGTCGCCGCACTGACGCTTCTGGTGGGCATCCTCGGCGCGGTCTCGCAGCTCGACATCAAGCGCCTGCTCTCGTTCACACTCATCAGCCACATCGGCTACCTGGTCTTCGGCATCGCGCTTGCGGACGCGGCGGGATATGCGGCCACGATCTACTACATCGCCCACCACATCATCGTGCAGACGACGCTCTTCCTCGCGGTCGGACTCGTGGAACGACAGGGGGGCACCACCTCCCTGACGGCGCTCGGCGGCATGCTGAAGGCTGCCCCGATGGTCGCCGTGCTCTTCTTCATCCCGATGCTGAATCTCGGTGGGATACCGCCCTTCTCGGGGTTCATCGGCAAGCTGGGCCTGTTCACCGCCGGCGCCGCTCAGAGCTCACCGGCCGCCTATTGGCTGATCGGGATCGGCGCCCTCGTCTCGCTGCTGACGCTCTATGCGCTCGCCCGGGCCTGGAGCCTGGCGTTCTGGCGGAGCCGCGCCGCGGCGCTCGGGTCGCCCGGTGCCGCGCAGCCCACGACGACCGAGGGCCGTGTACTGCAGGGGCGGGAGGTCGCACTGCTGGAGCGGCTCCACGACGCGCCGGACGCGCTGCCTCGGCAGGAGCGCCGTGACACCCCGCGACTCATGGTCGGGGCGACTGCGGGCATGGTCGCCGTCGGTCTGGCGCTCACAGTCTTCGCCGGTCCGCTCTACGCCTATGCCTCGCACGCCGGCCAGGCGCTCACCGAGCCCGGCGCGCTCGTCAGCAGGATCCTCGACGGCGAGGATCCCGGGCTCGGCGGCGGAAGCGGCAGCACCGGGCTCTCGAGCGACGGCCGGGGCGGCTCGGGAGAGGAGCAGGCACCGTGAGGCGCCGGAGATTCGAGCCCGTCGTGCACGTCCACGAGATTCCGCTCCTCGTCGGCCTGGTGCTGATGTGGATGATGCTGTGGCATGAGGCGTCGTGGCTCACGATACTGAGCGGCCTGCTCGTCTCCGTCATCGCGATGCGCCTCTTCTATCTGCCGCCGGTGGAGCTCGCCGGTCGCATGAACCTGTGGTGGTCGGCCCGCTACCTCGTCTATTTCCTCTGGCATCTCGGAGTCGCGTCGTGTCAGGTCGCCTGGCTCGCAGTCAGGCCGGGTCCGCCGCCTCGCACCTCGATCATCGCGGTCGTGCTGCGGACGCGCAGCGATTTCGTACTCACGATGGTGGCGCTCACCGTCTCCCTGATTCCCGGGTCGTTGGTCGCCGAAGTCGATCGGTTCGGGTCGATCCTGTATCTGCACGTGCTGAACACGCCGACGCAGCGGCAGATCCGCGAGGCGCGCGCGCAGTGCCTGCGCATCGAGGAGCTCGTCATCCGGGCCGTCGGCTCCCGGGATGAAGTGGAGGCGCTGGGCTGATGGGAGGAGCAGGATGATGTGGTTCCAGACCGTTGTCACGGTGGTCGTGATCGTCGGGCTCACCGCGACCGCGCTCTCCGCGGTCGTGCGGATCGTCCGCGGGCCCACGATCCTCGACCGCATGGTCAGCAGCGACGTGCTGCTGACGACGCTGCTCATCGCGATCGGCGCCGACATGGCGTTGCGCGGGCACACCGATGCGATCCCGATCATGACGGCGATCGCGGCCACCGCGGTGCTGGCCACGATCGTCGTGGCCCGCTACGTGCGCCGGCGCGCCGAGCTGCCTCCTCAGCTGGCCGAGCCGAGCGAGCCGAAGGGGGGCAGCGGTGTCTGAGCTCGTCGAGCAGATCATGGATGCGGCGTCGCTCGTCTGCCTCCTCGCCGCGACCGGCTTCTCGGTGGCGGCCGGCATCGGCCTGCTGCGCTTCCCGGATG
>CAMFIY010000219.1 GCA_945952575.1 uncultured Leucobacter sp. | reverse complement strand
GACATTGCCGCGATGCAGCGCGGCTGCGGCCTGGGCCAGCTTCGCGGCGCTCGCGGGACGGTCCTTCGGATCCTTCGCGAGGCAGGTGAGCACCAGCCGCTGCACCTCGTCGGGCACATCGGTCGGCAGGGGCGGCGGCTCGTCGTTGATCTGCGCCATCGCGATGGCGACCTGCGACTCCCCGGTGAAGGGCCGCTTGCCGGCGAGGCACTCGTAGGCGACGACGCCGAGCGAGTAGACGTCGGTCAGCGCCGTCGCGGTGTGACCGCTCGCCTGCTCGGGCGCGAGATACTGCACCGTGCCCATCACCTGTCCGGTCGCCGTGAGCGGCACCTGGTCGGCGATCCGGGCGATGCCGAAGTCGGTGATCTTGACCCGGCCCTCGGGGGTGATCAGCAGGTTGCCGGGCTTGATGTCGCGGTGCACGAGGCCCGCGTCGTGCGCGGCCTGCAGCGCCGTCGCCGTCTGCGCGACGATCCCGAGCACGCGATCGGAGGGCAGCCGGCCCTCGCGCTCGATGATCGCGGAGAGCGGTTCGCCCGGCACCAGCTCCATCACGATGTACGCGGAGCCCTGCTCCTCACCGTAGTCGAAGACATTCGCGATGCCCTCGTGGTTGACCAGGGCGGCGTGCCGGGCCTCGGCGCGGAAGCGCTCGAGGAACCCGGGATCCCCCATGTACTCGTCCTTGAGGATCTTGATCGCGACGGAGCGGCCGATGATGCTGTCGCTGGCCTTCCAGACCTCGCCCATGCCGCCGACGGCGATCCGCGAGCTCAGCTCGTAGCGTCCCCCGAATGTGATTCCCGCAACCGGTCTCATTGCTTCAATACCGCTTCCATCACTTGCTTGCCAACTGCTGTGGGGAGGTCGTACGAACTCCCGACGTTCTGATGCGCGACGCCGCCGCCGTCCGCGATCACGACGGCGATCGCGACCTTCGGATCGTTCACCGGCGCGAAGCCGGTGAACCAGAGGGTGAAGGGCCGCTCGGCCCCGCTCTCGTCGAATCCGTTCTCGGCCGTGCCGGTCTTGCCCGCGACGCGCACGCCGTCGATGGCCGCCATGTGGCCGGTGCCGTCGTTGTCGCTGACGACATGCTCCATCATCCCACCGAGCGTCTTCGCCGTGTCGGCGGAGATCGGCGTGCTGAAGACCTCGGGCGTGAAATCCTTCTCGACCCGCAGGTCCGGCGCGATCACCTGGTCGACCAGCTGCGGCTTCATCACCTTGCCGCCGTTCGCGATGCCGGCGGAGACCATGGCCATCTGCAGGGGCGTCGCCCGGACGTCGAGCTGACCGATCGACGAGATCGCGACCTGCGCCTGATCGAGGGGCGGAGGGGCGTTGCTCGGGGTGACCTCGAGCGGGATGCTGAGATCCTGGTCGAAGCCGAAGGCGTGCGCCATGTTCGGCACCGCGTCGCGGTCCATGCTCATCGCGAGCTCGGCCATCGGGATGTTGCAGGAGTACACGAGCGCCTGCTGCAGCGAGACCTTGGCGCCGCCGCCGCAGGTCGTGCGCGAGGCGTTCTTCATCTCTGCGGACGACTGCGGCAGCTGCAGCGCGGCGGGGTTGTCGAAGGTGCTCTTCGGCGTCGCCTTGCCGCTCTCGATGGCCGCCGCGGCGGTGATCAGCTTGTAGGTGGATCCCGGGTGGTAGAGGTCGCCGGCGATCGCGCGATTGACCAGCGGCCGCTTGCTGCTCGAGTTCAGCTTCTCGTAGTTCGCGATGATGTCGGCGTCGTTGTTGGAGGAGAGCAGGCTCGGGTCGAAGCTCGGCGTCGAGACCATGGCGAGGATCCGGCCGGTCCGGGGCTCGATCGCGACGACCGCGCCGTCGTAGCCCTTCATGGCCTGCATCGCGGCCTCCTGCACCGCCGGGCTGATCGTCGTCTCCACGGCGCTGCCCTGCGGCTCGACACCGGTGATGGTGCGCATGATCCGGCTGAAGAACTGGGCACCGCTCGTGCCGGAGAGATCCTCGTTCATGGCGGCCTCGAGGCCCGTCATGCCCTGGCGGCGGGAGTAGTAGCCGGTGACGGGCGCGTAGAGCTTGCCGTCGGAGTACTGGCGAACGAAGCGGTACTCGTCGTCGGTCGGGGTCGAATAGGCCACGGGATCCCCGTCGACCAGGATCGAACCGCGCTCCACCTTGTAGCTGTTCTTCTGGGTGCGCTGGTTGAGCTCGTTCGCGCGCAGCGCGTCGGCGTTCACGAACTGGATCATCGTGACCGCGAAGAAGAGGATGATGAACATCCCGAAGACGGTGCGGGAGATGGATTTGAGCTGCTTGTTCATGAGCGGATCACCAGCTTCGGCCGGTTGCGCACGGAGTTGGAGAGCCGGAGCAGCAGCGCCACGATGATCCAGTTCGAGACCAGCGAGGATCCGCCGGCCGCGAGGAACGGCGCGGTGAGGCCGGTGAGCGGGATGACCCGGGTCACGCCGCCGACCACGATGAAGACCTGCAGCGCGACGGCGAAGCCGAGGCCTGCGGAGAGCAGCTTGCCGAAGTCGTCCTGTCCCGCGAAGCCGATGCGCAGGGCGCGGCCGACCAGGAGCAGGTAGGCGGCCAGCACCACGAAGAGGCCGATCAGGCCGAGTTCCTCACCGAGGCTCGGGATGATGTAGTCGCTGCGCGCCTCGGGGGTGTCGCCCGGGAAGCCCTGGCCGAGGCCGGTGCCCGTCATGCCCCCGTTCGCCATGCCGAAGAGCCCCTGCACGAGCTGGTAGCTCTGGCCGAGGGGATCGGCGAACGGATCGAGCCAGTTGGCGAAGCGGTTGTTCACGTAGCTGAGCGTCTGGCTGGCGACCGCGCCGCCGACGAGGAAGAGTCCGAGACCGAGGATGATCCAGCCCACCCGGCCCGTGGCGAGATACAGCATCGACAGGAACAGGCCGAAGTAGAGCAGCGAGGTGCCGAGGTCGCGCTGGAACACGAGCACGGCCATCGCGATCAGCCAGAACGCGATCAGCGGTCCGAGGTCGCGGCCGCGGGGGAACCGGATGCCGAGGAACTTCTTGCCCACCATCGACAGCGCATCCCGGTTGCGCACGAGATAGCCGGCGAAGAATATCGCGAGCATGATCTTCGCGATCTCGCCCGGTTGGAACGACATGCTGCCGAGGCGGACCCACACTCGGGCGCCGTTGATCGGTGCGAAGAACATCGGCAGCAGCAGGAGGATCAGCGCGCCGAGCCCCATCAGGTAGGTGTAGCGGAACAGCACGAGGTGGTTGCGCAGGAAGAGCACGATCGCGATCGCCGCGACGAGCGCGATGACCGACCAGACCAGCTGCCGGATCGAGGTCGCCTCCCAGCCGCCGACCTGCTTGCCGAGGTCGATGCGGTAGATCATGGCGATCCCGAGCGAGTTGAGCAGCGTGGCCACGGGCACGATCAGCGGATCCGCGTCCGGCGCGCGCAGTCGGATGGCGATGTGCAGTCCGAGGATGGCGGCGATGTAGAGCGCGCCGGTGGGCAGCAGCGTCGTGGTGAGACGTCCGAGCACCGTCAGCTCGATGATGACCACGGCGCCCACGCCGATCGCGAGCGCGAAGAGGATGAGCGCGAGCTCCATCCGGCGCAGCTGTCGGGGGGCGCGGATCGCGGTGATCCGCTGCAGCACCGTCTCGCTGGTGCGCGTGCGCTCGTAGTTCACGGGCACGGGCTGGGACTGGTCCGTCATTCCTTCGTCACCCCCAGCCGGGTCACGATGTCGCGGGCCTCCTCGAGGGAGCCGGCCGCGAGCGTGCGCTTGATGGCGCGCTGCTCGTTGCCGTCGAGCGCGCTGAGCGGGATCTCGGTGTTCTCGGCGATCGAGCTGAGCGAGAAGGATCCGATGCTCTGCTCGACGCCGCGGTAGATGATCACCGTCTCCCCGTCGGTGCCGACGAAGTAGCGGCTCTGCGTCCACTGGTAGCCGAGGGCGAGGGCGCCCGCGATCGCGCCGATGATGGCGAGCAGCGCGAGAGCCCCGAGGATGCGGCGTCGGCGATTGCGGCGCTTCGTCTCGGCGATGAGCTCCTTGAGGTACTCGTCGACCCGGGGCTCGAAGTGGCTCTCGGCCACCGGGGTCGCGCGGCGCACCAGCCGGCGGCGGTTCAGGATCCGGTTGCGCGCGGTGCTGACCGGCTCGGTGCTCGTGACCTCGTGCGCCGCGGATCCCGCGAAGCGCGGCGCGGGCTGCTCGCCGCCGGCCGCCTGATCCGTGGTGGTCTCGACCAGCACCACCGTCACGTTGTCGGGCGCGCCGAGGGAGAGGCTCTTGTCGATCAGGGCGTCGACCGCGCCCTGCAGCGAAGTGCGGCGGAGCAGGATCCGCTCGATGTCGGCCTCCTCGACGTAGCCGCAGAGACCGTCGGAGCAGAGCAGCCACACGTCGCCGGGAAGGGTGTCGAGCACGGCCGTGTCGATGTCCGGCTGGGACTCCACGTCGCCGAGCACGCGCATCAGCACCGAGCGGCGGGGGTGGGTCTTCGCCTCCTCCTCGGTGATGCGGCCGCTGTCGACCAGGCGCTGCACGAAGGTGTGGTCCTTCGTGATCTGCGTCATCTTCTCGCCGCGCAGCAGATAGAGCCGCGAGTCGCCGATGTGGGCGAGGGCCAGCCGGTTGCCGACCGTCAGGAAGCCGCTGAAGGTGGTGCCCATGCCCGAGAGCTCGGGCCGATCGCCGACCGTGGCGCGGAGCATGCGATTGGTCTGCTGCAGCTGGGTGCGCAGCAGGGCTGCGGCAGCTGCGGGATCCGCGAGCGCCGCAGGGCTGGGGCCGGTGCTCGGACTCGTCTCCGAGGACGCGGGATCCTGCCCCGGAGCCGGCTCGAGCGGGGCGTCGACCCGCGCCATCGCCTGGGTCGCGAGCGCGGAGGCGACGTCGCCGCCCGCGTGGCCGCCCATGCCGTCGGCGACGAGGAAGAGCCGGTGCCCCGCATAGCCGGAATCCTGGTTGTTGGATCGCACCATCCCGACATGGGAGCCGATCGCGCTCGCGTAGGCGACCATACCTGTCAGGGCCTCAGCTCGAACGTCGTGGTGCCGATGGTGATGGGGGTGAAGGTCGGGACGAGGACGGTGCCGGTGACGCGCACGCCGTTCAGCTTCGTGCCGTTGGTCGAGTCGAGGTCGGTGAGCATCCACTGGCCGCCGCTGCGCGTCAGCTTGGCGTGGTACGTGGAGGTGTATTCGTCGACGATGACGAGGCTGGAGTCGCCGCTGCGGCCGATCGTGAGCGTGCCCTCGTCCAGCGGCACCGCGGTGCCCGCGGCGACGCCGGAGGTGATGACGAGCCGCCCGGCCGAGTAGGTGCCACGTTCTGTGCGGA
>CAMFIY010000218.1 GCA_945952575.1 uncultured Leucobacter sp. | reverse complement strand
GCCGCCCGGCGAGATGAGCGAGCGATCGTAGTCGTCCCAGGAGGATCCGGGCAGATCGAAGAGCCGCTGCCGCTCGGGGAAGCTCGCCGCCGCGTCCGGGTCGGGGTCCACGAAGACGTGCCGGTGGTCGAATGCGGCGATGAGTCGGATGTGCTCGGAGCGCAGCATCCCGTTGCCGAAGACATCGCCCGACATGTCGCCGACGCCGACCACGGTGAAGTCCTCGGCCTGCGTGTCGTGACCGAGCTCGCGGAAGTGGCGCTTGACCGATTCCCAGGCGCCGCGTGCGGTGATCCCCATGCCCTTGTGGTCGTAGCCTTCTGATCCGCCCGATGCGAATGCATCGTCGAGCCAGAAGGCGTACTCCTGCGAGATGCCGTTCGCGATGTCGGAGAAGGACGCCGTGCCCTTATCCGCGGCGACCACCAGGTAGGGGTCGTCGCCGTCGTGCCGGACGACGTCGGCCGGCGGTACGATCTCGATGCCGACGCGGTTGTCGGTGATGTCGAGCAGCCCGCGGATGAAGGTGCGATACGCCGCCTTCCCGCCCTCGAGCCAGGCACCGCGGTCGCTCGGCGCGGGCAGCCGCTTCGCGAAGAAGCCGCCCTTCGATCCGGTCGGCACGATCACGGCGTTCTTGACCATCTGCGCCTTCACGAGCCCCAGCACCTCGGTGCGGAAGTCCTCGCGTCGATCGCTCCAGCGCAGCCCGCCGCGGGCGACCTTGCCGAAGCGCAGGTGCACGCCCTCGACCTCGGGCGAGTACACCCAGATCTCCGCCATCGGGTGCGGCTTCGGCAGGTCCGGCACGCGCGAGCAGTCGAGCTTCATCGACACCCACGGCTTGTGCCCGCCCTGCGCATCGCTCTGATAGAAGTTGGTGCGCCAGGTCGCCTGGATCACGCCGATGATCGAGCGCAGGATCCGGTCGTGATCGAGGCTCGACACCTCGTCCAGCGAACGGAAGAGCGCGGCGGTGTGCTCCGCCTCCCGCTCACCGCGGTCGCCGGCGATCGAGGGATCGAAGCGGAGTTCGAACAGCCGCACGAGATCGGCCGCGATCCCGGGATTCGCGATCAGCGCCTGATCGATGTACTCGACCGAGAAGGCGGAGCCGATCTGACGCAGGTACATGCCGATGGCGCGCAGGATCACGATCCGGCGCCAGTCGAGGCCTCCGAGCAGCACCAGCGAGTTCAGCCGGTCGCTCTCGGCGGCGCCCGTCCAGACCGCCTCGAAGGCGCGCTCGAACTCGGCACCCCACTCCGGATCGCTCCAGCGCTCGGAGCCCGCCGCGGTGAGGCCGAAGTCGGAGACCTGCCGGGTGGTGCCGTCGGAGAGGGTGATCGTGTAGGGTCGCTCGTCGACCACGTCGACTCCCAGGTCGGTGAGCACCGGAAGCACCTGGGTGAGGTGGTAGACCCCGCTCGACGCGACCGTCAGGTAGCGCTTCCTCCCGTCCGACTTCTCGGGGACGTAGAGGTGAGCGGCGAAATCGTGGCCCTCCCCGACGCTCTCGAGCAACTCGATGTCCTCGAGCGCCTCCTCGGGCTCCACGGCCTCTTTGTAGGATGCCGGGAACGCGGCGCCGTAGCGGCTGAAGAGCGTCGCAGCGCGGTCCTCGTCGAGCGAGCGGTGCAGGGCGTCGACGAAGTCCTCCTCCCAACTGCGGATGGCCGCCTCGACCTGCGGCTGCAGCTCGGCCTCGCTCAGCTCGGGCACCGCACTGCCGCGCGGCACGCGCACCACGTAATGCAGCTGGGCCAGCGGCGAATCGCCCACCCGGGTGGCGTGATCCACCTGGTCGGCCCCGGTGGCATCGCGCAGCAGCTTCTCGATCCGCAGGCGGACCGTCGTGTTGTAGCGGTCCTTCGGCAGGAACACGAGTGCGGAGAGGAATCGGCCGAACTCGTCGCGGCGCAGGAAGATGCGGGACCGACGGCGCTCGCGCAGCCGGCTCACCTCGAGCGCCACCTCGAGCAGGTGCTCCACCGAATCCTGGAACAGCTCGTCGCGCGGGTACTGCTCGAGGATCTGCAGCAGATCCTTTCCCGTGTGCGAGCTCGCCGAGTAGCCCGAGGTCGCGAGCACCGCCCGCACCTTTGCGCCTACGATCGGCAGGGTGAGCACGGAGGCCGCATACGCCGTCGACGTGAACATGCCGAGGAATCGCCGCTCGCCGGTGACGTTGCCGGCGTCGTCGAAGCTGCGCACCCCGATGTAGTCGAGGTAGACGTCACGGTGCACGGTGGCCCGCGAGTTCGCCTTGGTGATGGTCAGCAGGCGCGGATCCCGGGCCGTCTGCTGCGCCTCGGGCCGCAGATGCGCGACCGCGTTCGTCGGCTTGCGCAGGATCCCCAGCCCCGTGTGCGGGAGCGGCCGGAGCACGTCCTCGCCGTTCTCATCGGCCTCGAGCACGTGCTCGCGGTAGCCGAGGAAGGTGAAGTTGTCCTCCGCCAGCCAGTTGAGGAACTCGACGGTCGGACCGACGGTCGCCGGATCCACCGTGCTCGGAGCGTCGGTGCGAAGATCGGTGACGAGGTCGAGGCAGGCTCGGCGCATCGACTTCCAGTCGTTCACCGCGCTGTGCACGTCGGAGAGCACCTTGCGCAGCCGCTCCTCGAGCGCGACGCGGTCCTCCTCCGTCGGGATGCGATCGACCTCGAGGTGGATCCACGATTCGAGCTCGCCGCCGTGCGCGCCGATCTCGAGCAGCGAGCCGTCATCGTCCCGTCGCACCGAGACGAGAGGGTGCAGCAGCAGATGCACCGCGAGATCGGCGCGGGCGATCGCCGCCGCCACCGAGTCCACGAGGAACGGCGAATCGTCGGTGCAGATCTCGACGATCGTGCGACGCGAGGTCCAGCCGTGCTCCCGGAGCGTCGGCGTGAAGACCGCGACGCGGATCTCGGCGGGCGCGCGATGCTCGCCCAGGGCGCGCATCGACCGGACCGCACCGACGATGTCGCGCGTCTCGCGCTCCGCGAGGTCGTCGGCGTCGAGGTGCTCGACGAGGCGGATGAGGCCGGGATCCACCTCCTCCAGAGCTTCGCGAAGGGCGGTGATTGCGTTGGCGCTGCTCATTTCTCCTGCTCCGGATCCCTAGCGCTTCTTCTTGCCTGTCCTGAACCAGGGGAAGAGCGATCCCACGACGAAGCCGACCACGAGCAGGAGGAAGAACCAGACCCAGCCCGGCATGGTGAGCCTCGCCCCGAAGATGTTGAGCGTCGCCATCCCCACGTTCGAGAACACGAACACGAGGGCCACCACCGCGATCACGATCGCGAGGATGTTTCTGGCGGTGAAGAAGGAGCCCTTCTCCGTCTCGTCGGGCGCTGCAGACATCGGATCTCCCACGCCTCGGGTACCAGCGGCACGCTTCGATGCGTTCGCAATGAGTGTATGGGAATGCCGGGCCGCACACACCATCCGCACGGTCGGATGTCGGAGGCGGATCCTAGAATGGGGGCATGAGCGAGGTCACGAATACCGGCGCTGCCGGCGACATCATCATCTTCGGCGCCGACTGGTGCGGTGACTGCCGTCGCGCGAAGCGCGTGTTCGGCGAGCTGCAGGTGCCGTACCGCTGGGTCGATCTCGAGGCGGATCCCACTGCCGCGGACGTCGCCCGCGACATCAGCGGACGCACCAACATCCCGGTGATCGCCTATCCGGACGGCAGCCATCAGGTCGAGCCGAGCGATGCCGACATGCGGATGAAGCTCGGAGAACTGGGGCTTGCCGGCAACGGCGCGGCCGTCGGCACCGCGCCAGACTCGGTCGCGTGAAACTGCCCGAACCGGTCACGCTCAGCTCGGGACTCGTCGCGCGGTTCGAGGAGGATCGCTGGGTGCCCGGCTCCCTCGTGCTCGACGTCGACGGCACCCCGCAGTCGCACATCAATCTGCGGGATCCCGGCGAGCTCTTCTTCGAGTACGTGCGCCGGATCGGTCACGTCATCGATCTGTTCCGCCCCGCTGGCGAGCCGATCTCGGCACTGCATCTGGGCGGAGGCGCGTTCACGCTGCCCCGCTACGTCGAGGCGACTCGACCGGGCAGCCGACAGCAGATCGTCGAACTCGAGAGCGCCCTGGTCGAACTGGTGCGCACGGCCGCACCGCTCCCGAAGCGGGCGAGCATCCGCGTGCGGCACGGCGATGCGCGCGAGGTGCTCGGCCGTCTGCCCGCCGGGATGCGGGGAGCGCTGGACCTCGTGGTGGTCGACGTCTTCGCCGGGGCGCAGACGCCGGCGCACGTCTCGAGCGTCGAGTTCTACGAGCTGATCCGGCCGCTGCTCACCGCCGACGGCATCGTCGTGGTCAACTCGACCGACGGCACCGGGCAGCCGTTCACACGCGGTCAGGCCGCGACCCTCGGAGCGCTGTTCTCCGAGGTCGCGGCGATCGGCGAGCCTCAGACGCTCAAGGGCCGCCGATTCGGCAACGTGGTGCTGCTCGCATCGAGCGGAGAGCCCGAGCTGGACTGGCTGCCCCGGCTCCTCGCGGGCGGGCCGCATCCGGCGCGCATGCTCGTGGGCCGCGAACTGCAGGAGTGGGTCGGGACGACGAGGCCCGTCACCGATGCCTCCGCCTCCCCCAGCCCGCAGCCGCCGCCGGAGATCTTCGGCCGTGGCTGAGCTGCCGCGCGTGCGGGTGTGGGCGGAGGCGCTGATCCGCATGCACCTGGATCCCCTGTTCGGCCCGGGCACCTGGACCTTCGGCTTCGACCATGCCAAGCGCCGGGCCGGGCTCTGCAACTACACGGATCGGCGGATCACCGTCTCCCGGCATCTGGCCGCACGCTTCGACGACGACGAGATACATCAGATCCTGCTGCACGAGGTGGCTCATGCGATGGCCGGATCCACCGCGGGCCACGGTGCGAAGTGGAAGCGGACGGCGCGTGAGATCGGCTACGTCGGCGAGCGCACCCATGACGGGGAGATCGCGAAGGAGCTGGCCCCATGGATCGGCTACTGCCCGGCCGGCCACGAGCACGTGCGCTTCCGCCGGCCGACCAGGCCGACATCGTGCGGGAAGTGCGCACGGGGATTCAGTCGCGCACACGTGATCGCCTGGCAGCAGCGGGAGCGCTAGCCGGGGAGACGCCGACGGGCGGGGCGCCATCGGCGCCCCGCCCGTCGCATCCCGAGGAACGACCTCCCCGGCTACCTCACCACCTTCAGCTTCAGCTGCTTGCTGCTCGCAGCACGGGTGTTCTTCGTCGCGAGCACCTTCACGGTGACCGCATGCGTGCCCGTCTTCAGCTTCGGAAAGGCCACGGTGGCCTTCCCGCTGCTGTTCAGGGTGGCGGAGCCGAGCCTC
>CAMFIY010000217.1 GCA_945952575.1 uncultured Leucobacter sp. | reverse complement strand
CGTCGGCAGCGTCAGATGTGTATAAGAGACAGCCGGGACACCGCGTGCCCGCGCGTCCGGAGGTCTGCTCGACGCGTTCGACGACGCGCTGCCGTTCGAGCTCACCGCCGGGCAGCGGGAGGCCGCGGAGACGATCTCGTCCGAGCTCGCCGAGCCGCACCCGATGCATCGACTGCTGCAGGGCGAGGTCGGGTCCGGCAAGACCGTCGTAGCGCTGCGCGCCATGCTGCAGGTCGCCGAGGGCGGTGGTCAGAGCGCGCTGCTCGCGCCGACCGAGGTGCTGGCGGCGCAGCATTTCCGCAGCATCGTCGAGTCCCTCGGCCCCGAGCTCGCGGCTCGTACGGCTCCCGTGCTGCTCACGAGCAAGATGCCGACGGCGGAGCGACGGCGGGCGCTCCTCGAGATCGCGAGCGGCGGGGCCCGCATCGCGGTCGGCACGCATGCGCTGCTGGGCGAGGGGGTGAGCTTCTACGATCTCGGCCTGATCGTCGTGGACGAGCAGCACCGCTTCGGCGTCGAGCAGCGCGAGGCGCTGCGCCTGAAGGGCGCGGAGCCCCATGTGCTCGCGATGACGGCCACACCCATCCCGCGCACCGTCGCGCTCACCGTGTTCGGCGATCTCGAGACGAGCGTAATCCGTGAGCTGCCGGCCGGACGTCAGGGGATCGAGACCTTCGCCGTGCCGATCTTCGAGAAGCCGACATGGGCCGAACGGGCCTGGCGCCGCGCAGTCGAGGAGGTCGGGAGGGGGCGCCAGGTCTACGTCGTCTGCCCGGCGATCGCGGCGAACGCCCGCGAGGAGGGCGACGACGAGTTCTCCGGCGGGCCTGACGTCTCCGAGGGGGCCGGCTCCGGCGGAGACGGCGGGCAGGGAGCCGCGCCTCAGCTGAGCTCGGTCGAGCAGACCCTCGCCGAGCTGCGCGTACGACCCGACTATCGCGGGATCCGACTCGCCGCCCTCACCGGAGCGATGAAGTCCGATGAGAAGGACGCGGTGATGCGCGGCTTCGCTGCGGGGGAGATCGACGTGCTCGTCGCCACCACCGTCATCGAGGTCGGCGTCAACGTGCCGAACGCCTCGACCATGATCGTCCGCGACGCCGACAGGTTCGGGATCTCGCAGCTGCACCAGCTCCGCGG
The DNA here is from genome assembly GCA_945952575.1 of uncultured Leucobacter sp. Taxonomy (GTDB): domain Bacteria; phylum Actinomycetota; class Actinomycetes; order Actinomycetales; family Microbacteriaceae; genus Leucobacter. Next base: position 4,186 of record CAMFIY010000217.1, on the reverse strand, counting down.
TCGCGTCGGCCGCGGCGAGCATCCGGGTCTCTGCCTGCTCCTGACCGCCGCGGAACCGGGCAGCCTCGCCCGTGAGCGCATCGAGGCGGTCGCTGCGACCGTGGACGGCTTCGAGCTCGCGGAGCGGGATCTGGAGCTCCGTCGCGAAGGCGACATCCTGGGCACCGCCCAATCGGGCGGGCGGTCCACACTGCGCCTGCTCCGCGTCGCCGAGCACGGTGAGCTCATCGCGCACGCCCGGGACGTCGCGGCAGCTCTGCTGGAACGGGATCCCGCACTCGACAGCGCTCCCGGCCTCGCCGACATGCTGGCCCGTGAGGCCGAGCAGCGCCGTCTCGACAATCTGGCCAAGTCGTAGCGCGACCTCGTATCGGCGACGATCGGAGCGATCGGATTTCCAGCCAACGGCATGCGGCACCCCGTAGGCTTGCACCCATGAGCAGCATCGCCGTCGTGCCAGGATCCTTCGACCCCGTCACCCTCGGACATCTCGACGTGATCCGTCGTGCGGCCGCCATCTTCGACCAGGTGCATGTGCTCGTGGTGCACAACCCCGGCAAGACCGCCATGCTGCCGATCTCCGAGCGGATGAACCTGCTCCAGAAGTCGATCGACGAGGATTCGACGATGCCGAAGAACATCGTCGTCGCCTCCTGGTCCGTCGGCCTGCTGGTCGACTACTGCACCGAGGTCGGGGCGGGCGTGCTGGTGAAGGGCATCCGCTCGCAGATCGATGTGGCCTACGAGACGCCGATGGTGCTGATGAACCGCAGCCTGGCCAAGGTCGAGACGATCTTCCTGCTGCCGGATCCCGCGCACGCGCATGTCTCGAGTTCGCTCGTGCGACAGGTGGCCGCGCTCGGCGGCGACGTGAGCGACTACGTGCCCTCCGCAGTGGCGCGCTACCTCGACACCACGCGTCCGGCCTGAGCGCAGACGGCACGGCCGGAACCGAGTAGGCTATTGCGGTGAACAAAAACCGCGTCTACGAGGAGAACGTCCGCGAGATCGTCGGCCGGCCCGGCGAGATGCGCGAGCGCGAGCGCAGCTTCGACGCGCCCGAGAGCTTCGGCGAAGCTCTGGCGACCGTGCCCGCAGGGGAGCGGATCGATCTCGAGGTTCGTCTCGAATCCGTCCACGAGGGGATTCTCGTCTCCGCGGAGGCGCGCACGACGATGCACGCCGAGTGCGGACGATGCCTGACGCGGTTCACCGAGCCCTTCCGAGTCGATTTTCAGGAGCTTTTCGCGTATACTCCTACGGAGGCCGACGAGTACGGGGTTCACGGTGATCACGTGAATCTTGAACCCCCGCTCCGAGACGCGGTAGTGCTTGCACTGCCGTTTCAGCCTGTGTGCCGCCCGGATTGCCCGGGTCTCGACCCCGAGACCGGTGATCTGCGCGATGCCGAGGCTGCAGCCGAGTCCATCGTGGTCGATCCGCGCTGGGCTGCGCTGGCCGGGTTGCTCGACGAGGGCAACGGTGCGGTGAGCGAAGCGGCTGAAGTGGCGCGCACTGCGGCTGAAACCAAGGATGTGGATCGGGCCTCCGATCCTGAAAGCAAGTAGGAAAGAGAGCATCATGGCTGTTCCCAAGCGCAAGATGTCGCGTTCGAACACCCGTCACCGCCGTTCGGCCTGGAAGGCGGAGGCGCCGAAGCTGGTCAAGACCGTCGAGAACGGCCGCACCGTCTACAGCCTGCCGCACCGCGCCCGCGTGGTCGAGGATTCGCAGGGCAACGCTCTGTTCCTCGAGTACAAGGGTCGTCGCGTCGCTGACGCCTGAACCCATGAGAGAGCCGTCGGGCTCGCCTTCGGCACACGAAGGCGACACCGGCGGCTTTCTTGCGCCCTTCGCGGTCGCGGTGGATCCGGAGCTGCTCGAGCTCGCGCTCACCCACCGGTCCTGGGCGTACGAGCACGGGGGAGCGCCCCACAACGAGCGCCTCGAGTTCCTCGGCGACTCGATCCTCGGGCAGGCCGTCACAGTCAAGCTGTATCGCGACTACCCGGACCTGGACGAGGGCGAGCTGGCGAAGCGTCGAGCCGCGCTCGTCTCGAGCGTCGCACTGGCAGAGGTCGCGCGTCGTATCGACCTGGGCGCGCAGCTGAAGCTCGGAGTGGGTGAGGAACGCACCGGAGGGCGAGGCAAGGACAGCATCCTCGCAGACACCGTCGAGGCCGTCATCGGTGCCGTGTACCTGTCCACGGACACGGAGACCGCGGCCGCCTTCGTGCTGCGCCTGATCGAGCCTCTGCTCGCCGATCCCGACCGCTTCACCGTGGCGCTGGATCCGAAGACGACGCTGCAGGAGCTCGCGGCCGCCCGCGGCAAGCCGCATCCGCAGTACACGGTGACGAGCGAGGGCCCGGATCACGATCGTCGCTTCACCGCGCGGGTCGAACTCGACGGCGCCGAGGGCACTGGAACCGGCACCAGCAAGAAAGCTGCCGAGCTCGGCGCCGCGCGCGACGCCGTCGGGCAACTGCTCGCGCGTGCACAGGCGCGCTCGACCCGCAAGAAGCGCTAGGCGCCGGCGCGATGCCCGAGCTGCCTGAAGTCGAGGTCGTCCGTCAGGGTCTCGCCCCGGCGGTCACCGGTGCGACGGTCGCCGGCGTCGAGGTGCGGGATGCGCGTGCGCTCGGGCGGCACGCGAGTGCCGGATCCGAGGATCCGGCCGGCGATTTCACCCGTCGCCTCACGGGCGCGGCCTTCGCGGCCCCGGCTCGACGCGGCAAGTTCCTCTGGATCCCGATCGACCGGAGCGCCGGTGGCAGCGATCCCGGCGAGGCCCTGCTCGCGCATCTCGGCATGAGCGGGCAGCTGCTGCTGCGGGACCACGAGGCCGAGGACGACCGTCACGTGCGCGTACGGCTCTGGATCGAGCATCCCGAGCACGGCGAGCTGCGGGTCGATTTCGCGGATCAGCGGCTCTTCGGCTCGCTGGCGCTCGATGCCCTGCGCGCGACATCCGACGGCGAGGCCGCGGGCCGGGGATCCGAACTCGCCGCGATCCCCAGCCAGGCCGCGCACATCGCACGGGACCCGCTCGATCCCGCATTCGACGACCGCCGGTTCATCGCCGAGCTGCGTCGTCGCCGGACCGCCGTCAAGCGAGCTCTGCTCGACCAGGGGCTCATCAGCGGTGTCGGCAACATCTACGCCGACGAGTCGCTCTGGCGGGCGCGTGTTCATCCGGAGACGCCGGGGGAGCGGCTGGGTGTGCGCGCCGCTGCCGAGCTCCTGACCCAGGTGCGCGGGGTGTTCGCGCAGGCGCTCGCGGAAGGAGGCACGAGCTTCGACGCGCAGTACGTGAACGTGAACGGCCAGGCCGGCTATTTCGCCCACTCGCTCAACGCCTACGGGCGTGGCGGCGAGCCGTGCCCGCGCTGCGGTGGGCCGATCAAGCGGGTCGCATTCATGAACCGCTCGAGCCACTTCTGCCCGAGATGCCAGCGGAAGCGGTGACGGCGGCTCGTCCCGATGCGGGGAGGACTCAGGCGAGCGTCTTCGCGAAGTGGACGAGCTCGTGGTCTCCTGCCGAGGTCCGCGCGGTTTCGACGTAGCTGTTGCGTTCGTAGAGGCGGATGTTCGCGAGTGAGTGCTCGCCGGTGAAGAGCCGGATCTCCCGCACATCGGAGAATACGGATTCGGCGCCGCTGAGCAGGAGGCTTCCGACGCCTCGACCCTGTAGATCGGGAATGACCGTCAAGCGTCCCAGTTCGACCGCGGCCCCCGTGCGGCGGAGGCGAACGGCTCCGAAGAGACGGGCTCGAGGCGCACGCCGATCGCAACGACATCGGGCTGGCCCAACTCCGCCTGGAGCTCCTCGAGACTCTGCGTGAGCGCCGGCAGATCGAACGCGCGGTGAGCCTGCGCCTCCGTGACGTAGGCCGCGCGTTGAAGCGTCAGGATCTCCCCGGCATCGGATCCGCTGCCGCGATAGTCTGACCGCATGGTTGAGCCGCATCGCGAGATCGCATCCTTCATCGCCTCGGCCGAGTGGGCCTCCGGCCTCGTCGCGAAGGTGCCGGACTCCTCGCTCGAGGCGCCCGGGCTCGGCGACTGGAGCCTGCGCTCGCTCATCGGGCACACCAGCCGGTCGCTGTTGACGGTGGAACAGTACTCCGCTGAGCCCGCGGATCGGGTGGACGTGACCGGCGCGGAGGAGTACTACGAACGAGTG
>CAMFIY010000216.1 GCA_945952575.1 uncultured Leucobacter sp. | reverse complement strand
GATGACGTGCCGGAACAACCGCGAGATCCCGACCAGCGGCGGCGCGAGCAGGAGCACGGCCTGATCCGGCATCGAGAATGCGGCGTTCTTCGGCACCATCTCGCCGAACACGACGTGGAGGTAGGAGACCAGCAGCAGCACGATGATGAACGCCACGACGGACACCGCTTCGGCGGACATGCCGGTCCAGTGCAGCGGCCCCTCGAGCAGGTGGTGGATCGCCGGTTCCGACACGTTCAGGATCAGCAGCGAGCAGACGGTGATGCCGAGCTGGCTCGTCGCCAGCATGAGCGTGGCGTGCTCGATGGCGTAGAGCGCGGTCCTGGCGCGCTTGGAGCCGGCCTCCGCCCGCGGCTCGATCTGGGATCGGCGCGCCGAGATGACGGCGAACTCTGCGGCGACGAAGAAGGCGTTGGCTGCGAGCAGCAGCACGAGCCAGAGGATTCCGAGCCAGTCGCTCATGCGGGATCACCGCCCTTCGCCCGGCGCTTCGAGAGCATCGGACCGGGTCCTCCGGCGGAATCGGAGTGCTCGGGCGAGGACGCATCGCGTTCGCGCGCGATCCGCGGTGGACCCGGAGTCTCGGGCGCGGACTCGGGAATCGGGGCGCCGATGTATCGCAGTCGCGCGATCCGGCGGCCGTCCATGCGCTCGACGCGCAGGGTCGCGCCGGTGTCCTCGCCGGTGTGGTCGCGCAGCGACACCTCTTCGCCGACGACGGGGATCCTGCCGAGCTCGAGCAGCACGTAGCCCGCGATCGTGTCGTAGTCGTCGCCGTCCGGGATGTCGATGCCGGTCTGCTCGCGCACCTCATCGGGTCTGAGATCGGCGGGCAGCGTCATCTCCTCGGCGGTGCCGACGACTCCGGCGCGTGCGCGGTCGTGCTCGTCGGCGACCTCGCCCACGATCTCCTCGACCAGGTCCTCCAGCGTGACGAGCCCGGCCGTGCCGCCGTACTCGTCCACCACGATGGCCAGCTGGAAGCCGTGCGTGCGCAGCTCCTCCAGCAGCTGGTCCAGGCGCATGGTCTCGGGGACGCGCACCGCTTCCTCGACGAGCGCGGCCACCGGCACCTCGGCGCGCTTGGCCCGCGGCACGGCGATCGCCTGCTTGACGTGGACGACGCCGACCACGTCGTCCCGATCCTCGTCGATCACTGGGAAGCGCGAGAACCCGGTGCGGCCGGCGAGTTCGAGGACGGCCGCGGCGGGCTCGAGACGATGGATGCTCTGGATCCGGGTGCGCGGCGTCATCACGTCGTCGGCCGTGTGCTCGGCGAAGCGGAGCGTGCGGTCGAGCAGCGTCGCGGTGTCGGCCTCGAGCTTGCCCTCGCTCGCCGAGTGGCGGACGAGCGAGGAGAGCTCCTCCGCGGTGCGCGCCCCGGAGAGCTCCTCCTTCGGCTCGATCCCGATCGAGCGGAGCAGTCCGTTCGCGCTTCCGTTGAGGAGGGCGACCGCCGGTCGGAACACGGTCGTGAACGCCTGCTGGGCCGGCATGACGATGCGAGCGGTCTCCAACGGTCGGGAGATGGCGAAGTTCTTGGGCACGAGCTCGCCGAACACCATGGAGAGCAGCGTCGCCACGGCGACCGCGACGACGGCGGCGACGGGCCTGATCACCGCGGCCGGCAGGCCGAGGGCGACGAGCGGCCCCGCGAGCATGGTGCTGAACGCGGGTTCGAGCGTGTATCCCGCGAGCAGCGTGGTCAGCGTGATCCCGAGCTGCGCGCTCGAGAGATGGGTCGAGGTGATCCGCAGACCGCCGATGATCCGATCGAGCCCGCGTTCGCCCGCCTCGCGCCGCCGCTCGAGCTCGTGACGGTCGAGCGCGACGAGGGAGAACTCGGCCGCGACGAAGATGCCGGTGCCGAATGTGAGGATCAGTCCGATGCCGAGCAGCCACCATTCATTCATCGGCGGCGCCTGTCGACAGCGGGTGCGGAATGCCGCGCTTCAGCGCGGCCGGTACTCGGGGGGTCCTGCGTGGCGGCGTGGGCGCCGCAGGATCTTCGGCTCGGTGATTCCATGATCGTGACAACTTTAGCAAAACGCGCCGAGAACGGACCCCGTCCGGTGCCATATCACTCAGAGAATGGGCGTAGGCTTGAGAGCGGAATGAGCATCGCGGCCGGCACTCCGCTGGGGCGCGCATTGCTGCTGTCGATCCATACGAGAGGACGCCGCCTTGGCCGAGGGCATCACAGGCTCTGCAGAACACAACAGCTCGGTTTCCAACGACACGGCGGATTTCGGTGCGAACGCGTGGTTGGTCGACGAGATGTACAAGCAGTACATCGCCGACCCGAACTCGGTCGACCGGTCCTGGTGGCCGGTCCTCGAGAAGTACGCGGGCGGATCCGTGTCGAGTTCGGAGGCGGACGCGAGCGATCGGGATGCGGCGCAGGATCCCGCTCCGTCCGCCCCTGCCGCCCAGCCCGCCGCGGCCGTGGCGTCGAGCCCGACGACCGCCGCGGTGACCGCCGCGACGGCTCCCATCCAGCCGTCGCGCACCACCAACGTGGCGCCTCGCGAGACCCCGATCCCGGCCGACGCACCGCGCACCGCTCCGGTGACCGGCGCGATCCCGGTCGACGAGGACACGGTCACCCCGCTCCGCGGCATGGCCAAGACGCTCTCCAAGAATATGGACGAGAGCCTGCACGTGCCGACGGCGACGAGCGTCCGGTCGATCCCGGCCAAGCTGCTGATCGACAACCGCATCGTCATCAACAGCCACCTGCGCCGCAGCCGCGGCGGGAAGGTGTCGTTCACGCACCTGATCGGCTGGGCCATCATCCAGGCCGTCAAGGAGTTCCCGAGCCAGAACGTCGCCTACCAGGAGGTCGACGGCAAGCCCTCGATCGTCGTCCCGGCCCACGTCGGACTGGGCATCGCCATCGATGTGCCGAAGCCAGACGGCACGCGGGCCCTCATGGTCCCCTCGATCAAGCGCGCCGAGACCCTCGACTTCAACGAGTACCTCGCGGCCTACGAGGATCTGGTCAAGCGCACGCGCGACGGCAAGCTCGCGGCGGCCGACTTCCAGGGCACCACGATCTCGTTGACCAACCCGGGCGGCATCGGCACGGAGCACTCGGTGCCCCGCCTCATGCAGGGCCAGGGATCGATCATCGGCGCCGGCGCGCTCGAGTACCCGGCCGAGTTCCAGGGCGCGGCCCCCGAGACGCTGAACCGCCTGGGCGTCTCCAAGACCATCACCCTGACGAGCACCTACGACCACCGCGTCATCCAGGGCGCGGGCAGCGGCGAGTTCTTGAAGAAGGTGCATGAGCGCCTCATCGGCGGGCACGACTTCTACGAGGATGTCTTCGCCGCGCTCCGCATCCCCTACAAGCCGATCCAGTGGGCCTCCGACATCCACGTCGACTTCGGCGGCGCCGTCGACAAGTCGGCGCGCGTGCAGGAGCTGATCAACTCGTTCCGCGTGCGCGGTCACCTGATGGCCGACGTGGATCCGCTCGAGTACGTGCAGCGCACCCATCCCGATCTCGAGATCGAATCGCACGGGCTCACCTTCTGGGATCTGGATCGCGAGTTCCCGACCGGCGGCGTCGGCGGCAAGCCCACGCTCCCCCTGCGCGACATCCTCGGCGTCCTCCGTGACTCCTACTGCCGCAAGATCGGCGTCGAGTACATGCACATCCAGGATCCCGAGCAGCGGCTCTGGATCCGGGAGAATGTCGAGGTCAGCTATGAGAAGCCCGGCCACGACCAGCAGATGCGCATCCTCGAGAAGCTGAACGAGGCCGAGGCGTTCGAGACCTTCCTGCAGACCAAGTACGTCGGCCAGAAGCGCTTCAGCCTCGAGGGCGGCGAGTCGGTGATCCCGCTGATCGACGCCATGCTGATCGACGCGGCTGAGGACGGGGTCGACAGCGTCGACATCGGCATGGCGCACCGCGGACGCCTCAACGTGCTCTCGAACATCGCGGGCAAGACCTACGGGCAGATCTTCCGCGAGTTCGAGGGGACGGTGCAGAAAGCGGGCTCCGGCGACGTCAAGTACCACCTCGGCACCTCGGGCGTCTTCACCGCCCCCAACGGCACGCAGGTGCCGATCCACCTCGCGGCGAACCCGTCCCACCTCGAGACCGTGGACGGCGTGCTCGAGGGCATCGTGCGCGCGAAGCAGGATCTCAAGCCGATCGGGTCCTTCACCACTCTGCCGATCCTCATCCACGGCGACGCCGCGATGGCCGGGCAGGGCATCGTCTACGAGACCCTGCAGATGTCCCAGTTGCGGGGCTACCGCACGGGCGGCACGCTGCACGTCATCATCAACAACCAGGTCGGCTTCACCACCCTGCCGCACGATTCGCGGTCGGCGATCTACTCGAGCGACGTGGGCAAGGTCGTACAGGCCCCCATCTTCCACGTGAACGGCGACGATCCCGAATCCGTCGTCCGCGTCGCGCAGCTCGCCTACGGGTTCCGGCAGCGCTTCCACAAGGACGTCATCGTCGATCTGATCTGCTACCGGCGCCGCGGGCACAACGAGGGCGACGATCCGTCGATGACGCAGCCGCTGATGTACGACCTGATCGAGGCCAAGCGCTCGACGCGCCGGCTCTACACCGAGGGACTCGTCGGCCGCGGCGACATCACCGAGGAGGAGTACGACAAGGCGAAGCAGGACTTCCAGGATCGCCTCGAACAGGCTTTCATGGAGACGCACGCGGCCCAGACCGGCACGATCGCCGTCGTCGATCAGAGCGGCATCCGCGGCCCGGAGACCACCGAGATCCCCGTGATCACGCAGGTGGCGACGGCGGTGGACCGGAGCGTCGTCGAGCGGATCGGCGAGGCGCACGGCAACCCGCCCGCCGGCTTCACGGTGCACCCGAAGCTGCAGCAGCTGCTGAACAAGCGCGTCGAGATGAGCCGAGAGGGCGGCATCGACTGGGGCTTCGGAGAACTGCTCGCGCTCGGTTCGCTGCTCCTCGAGGGCACGGCGGTCCGGTTCTCGGGCCAGGATGCGCGTCGCGGCACCTTCGCCCAGCGGCACGCGGTGTTCCACGATCGCGCCAACGGCCAGGAATGGTTCCCGCTGCTGAACCTCTCCGAAGACCAGGCGCGGTTCTGGATCTACGACTCGTTCCTCTCCGAGTACGCGGCGCTCGGCTTCGAGTACGGCTACTCGCTGCAGCGCGAGGACGCCCTCGTGCTGTGGGAGGCCCAGTTCGGCGACTTCGCGAACGGCGCGCAGACCGTGATCGACGAGTACATCGCCGCCGCCGAGCAGAAGTGGAGCCAGCAGTCCTCGGTCGTGATGCTGCTGCCGCACGGCTACGAGGGGCAGGGCCCGGATCACTCC
>CAMFIY010000215.1 GCA_945952575.1 uncultured Leucobacter sp. | reverse complement strand
GACGTTGGAGACCTCGGCCGAGTTCTCGACCGCGCTGACGGCCTCGGTGTCGAGGCCCAGACCGGCCGCCACGCGGGCGTGCTCGGCCTCGGCCGCGGCGAGCGACTCGGGCGTGGGCCGCGTGCCGGCCATGGCGAGGCCGACAGCGGTCTCGCTCATGTTCTCCTGCGTGAACTCGGCGATGATCTCGCCGCGGAACATCACGAGCAGGCGATCCGACAGGCTCATGACCTCGTTGAGGTCCGCCGAGACGAGCAGGACGCCGGCGCCTCGATCGCGGGCCGCGACGATCGAATTGTGCACGAACTCCATCGCGCCGACGTCGACGCCGCGGGTCGGCTGCGAGATCATCAGCAGCTCGGGATCGGAGGTGAACTCGCGCGCGATCAGCACCTTCTGCATGTTGCCGCCGGAGAGGTCGCCGATCTTCGTGCCCGGCGCCGCGCCGCGCACGTCGAACATCGCGATCAGCTTCCGAGCGAGATCCCGCATCTTCGCGAGCGAGAGCCAGCCGGCGCGCACGATCGGCGGCTCCATCTTGGTCGCTGCGATGTTCTCGGCGATCGAGAGGTTCGGGCCGGCGCCCTCCTCGTGCCGGTCCTCCGGCACGTAGGCGAGGCCGATCTCGCGGCGCTTCGCGACGGTCGCCCTGGTGACGTCGGTGCCCGCGAGGGTGATCCGGCCGCGCGGAACGTCGGTCATGCCGGCGATGGCCGAGGTGAGCTCGGACTGGCCGTTGCCCTCGACGCCGGCGATGCCGACGACCTCGCCGCGGCGGATGGACAGCGAGACGTTGCGGAGCGCGATGATCCCGCGCCCGTCGACCGCGGAGAGCTCCTCGACCTTGAGGACCTCGTCGGTGGGGTTGGCGGGCGTGTGCTTGATGCGCAGCAGCACCTCGCGGCCGACCATCATCGTCGCGATGTCGGTCTGCGTGAGGCCGGCGGCGGGCTGGGTGCCGACGACGCGGCCGTCGCGGATGACCGAGATGTCATCGGCGATGGCGAGCACCTCGCCGAGCTTGTGCGAGATGAAGACGACGGCGCAGCCGCGGTCCGCGAGCTGCCGCACGACGATGAAGAGCTCGTCGGCCTCGGCCGGGGTGAGCACGGCGGTCGGCTCGTCGAGGATGAGCAGGCGCGTGTCGTGGGAGAGCGCCTTGAGGATCTCGACGCGCTGGCGCTCGCCGACCGAGAGATCCTCGACGATGTCCTGCGGGTTGATCGCGAGGCCGAAGCGCTCGGAGAGCTCGCGGACCTTGGCCTGCATCGCCTTCTGGTCGAGGCGGCCGAGGCCGGTGGTGAGCTCCTTGCCGAGGAAGATGTTGGAGGCGACGTTCAGCGACGGCACCAGCTTGAAGTGCTGATGCACCATGCCGATGCCGAGCTCGTCGGCCCGGTTGGGGGTCTCGACGGCGACCTCGCGTCCGTCGAAGAGGATGCTGCCGCGATCGGGTTGGAGGTTGCCCGAGATCATGTTCATCAGCGTGGTCTTGCCCGCGCCGTTCTCGCCGACGATGGCGTGCACGCGGCCCGGCAGGAACGAGAGCGAGATGTCCTCGTTCGCGACCTTCTCGCCGAACGTCTTGGTGATTCCGCGAAGTTCCAGAATCGGTGTGGGATCTGCCACGGCGGCATTCCTTCCGTGCGAATGCGACAGGCTGGTGGGGAGTGGGGCGGGGTGCGACCGGTCCCCCGGTCGCACCCCTGCGGATCGGCTAGTTGCCGGTCGGCACCTTGAGGGAGCCCGCGATGATCTGGGCCTTGTAGTCCTCGATCGACTTGATGACATCGGCGGACACGAGGTCGCCGTTGTTGTCGAAGTCGAGGCCCACGCCGTTGTTCGCGAGGTTGTAGACCGTGGTCTCGCCGTACTTCAGCTCGCCCTTCTGATCGGCCGCGACCGCGGTGACGATCGAGTTGCCGATGTACTTGCGCATCGAGGCCAGCACGTGACCCGGCTGGATCTGGTTCTGGTTGCTGTCGACGCCGATCGCGAACTTGTCCGAGGACTTCGCGGCCTTCAGCACGCCGAGGCCCGCCTGGCCGGCGACGGCGAAGACGACGCCCGCGCCCTTGTTGTACATGGCGGTGGTCTGGTCGAACGCCTTGGTGGAGTTCACGAAGTCGTTCACGAAGGCCTTCTGGACCTCCATGTTGGGATCGACGGCCTTCACGCCGGCTTCGAAGCCCGCGAGGAAGTCGGTGATCGGGGGTGCGTCCTGGCCGCCGACGAAGCCGACGCTCTTGCTGCCCTTGGCGAGGCCGGTCTGGTTCTTCACCGTGGTGGCTGCGAGCACGCCGGCGAGGAAGGATCCCTCGTTCTGCGCGTAGAGGATCGATGCCACGTTGGGCGCCTCGACCGCGGAGTCGTAGATCACGTAGTGCTGATCCGGGTACTTCTTCGAGGCGTCGGCCAGGATGTCGTTCATCTGCCAGGTACCCACGACGACCAGGTTGTACTTGCCGGTCGAGACGGACTCGACATTGGCCTTCCACTGCGACTGGTTGTTGGCGTCGGCCTGCAGGGTCTTGGTGTCGATGCCCTGCTTCTTGAGCTCGGCCATGCCGGTCTCGGAATCGTCGAAGAAGCCCTGGTCGCCCAGGTTGCCGTTGACGACGTTGGCGACGGCGTAGGTCTTCTCGCCGCCCTTGTCGCCTCCGTTGTCGCCGGACGAGCTGCACCCGGCGAGGGTGAGCGCGGCCACGGCGGCGAGCGCCGCAGCCGAGAGGATGTGCTTGCGCATGTTTCTCCTTTGATGTGTTTCTAGTGAAATGTAGCGGGTTGTTGGGTCTGGATGCACGCGGATTCCCCGTTCAGGCGGCCGCGCGCTTCTCGATGCCGCGGCACCCGCAGGTGTCGCGGGGAATGAGGACGGTGGGCAGGACGAGATGCATGTCGGTGCGGTCCCTGGCGGGATCCTCGATCAGGGTCACGAGCATGCGGATCGCCTCGGCCGCGAGCCGGTCGTAGGGCTGGGTCACGGTGGTGAGCCGAGGGGTCGTGTATTCGCTGAGGACGGTACCGTCGAAGCTCACCACGCTGAGGTCTCGGCCCGCCTGCAACCCGAGATCGGCGAGGGCGCGGATCACGCCGACGCCCTGGAGGTCGGATCCGACGAAGATGCCGTCGATCCGAGGGTCGCGCTCGAGCAGGTCGAGCGTCGCGGCGTGGCCGGACTCGGCGGTGAAGGCCCCGTAGACCAGGCGCTCGGCCGACACGGGCAGGCCGGCTCCGCGCAACGCGAGCTCCCACCCCTCCGCGCGGCCGCGCGCCGAGGACATCTGCCGCCCGCCGGTGATGCAGGCGATCCGGGTGCGGCCGTGGCCGATGAGGTGCTCGGTGGCGGTGCGGCCGCCGCCGAGGTTGTCGACCGATACCGAGGGCAGGTCGAGGTCTCGGGGCAGGCGGTCGAGGGTGACGGTCGGGATCCGCGCCGCGCTGATCTCGCGCCAGCCCTGCTCGAACTCGCCGCCCGGCACCGCGATGACGCCGTCGGCCTGGCGATCGAGAAAGGCGCGCACGTAGCCGAGCTCGCGCTCCGCATCGTCGGCGCCGTTGCCGAGCAGCACGACGAAGCCGGCCTCGAGCGCCGCGTTCTCGACGGCGCCGGCCAGCTGGGCGAAGAAGGTGTTCGACGAGTCGGGAAGCAGCAGGCCGAGGGTGTGCGAGCGTGCGGTGGCGAGGCTCCGGGCGAGCGCGTTCGGCCGGTAGCCGAGCTCCTGGATCGCGGCCTCGACCCGGGCGCGGGTCTGCGGGGAGACTGGGTGGGAGTCGTTCAGCACATAGGAGACGACGGCGGGACTCACGCCTGCGAGGCGTGCGACGTCTGCTCTTCCGACCACCTGGTCACTTCCCTGTGTTCCGTGGCTTGCTATCCCCGACCCGCGTTACGCGGGTTTCATTCCCAGCCAGTTTTCTCCCCCGGCCGCGGTCGGTCAAGCCCCGTTATCAAACCGAGACGTCGCGGTATCGTCGCCCCGTCCGCTCACGTTACCCGGGTTTCACGCCAAGGCGCAAAACGGTAGTCTGAGTGCGCGGGCGCGCATGAAGCGCGCAGGGGGGCCGCGCGGTCCGGTGTGGATCGCGCGCGCCGAACGCAGAAGACGCACGAAAGGCGGTCATCGATGACACACGACCAGTTGCAGGTCTCCGACGAGGTCCGCGCCGCGGTCGCCGAGGGGCGCCCGGTCCTGGCGCTCGAATCGACCATCTTCACGCACGGCCTCCCCAGACCCGACAACCAGGAGCTCGCGCTCGAGACCGAGCGGCAGGTCCGCGATCTCGGCGTGGTGCCCGCGACCATCGGCGTGGTGGACGGCCGCCCGACTGTGGGACTCAGCTCCGACGAGATCGTGGCCCTCTCCAACGACGACGACGCCGTCAAGGCCAGCCTGCGGGACCTGCCCATCGCCATGGGCAAGGGGCTGAGCGCCGGCACCACCGTGGCCGCGACCGGCTATCTCGCCTCGCGCGCCGGCATCAAGGTCTTCTCGACCGGCGGCCTCGGCGGCGTGCACCGCGGCGCCGAGACGAGCTTCGACGAGTCGGCCGATCTCGGCACGCTCGCCGGCCTGCCCCTCGTCGTCGTGAGCGCCGGAGTCAAGTCGATCCTCGACATCGGGCTGACGCTCGAGCGCCTCGAGACCCTGAACCTCGCGATCGTCGGCTACGGGACGACCAAGTACCCGGGCTTCTACATCAGCGACTCCGGCTTCTCGATCGACTACTCGGTCGAGAGCCCGGCCGAGGTCGCCGACATCGTCGCGGCCCGGGACGGCCTCGGCATCGAGTCCACCCTGCTCGTCGCCAACCCCGTCGCCGAGGCGCTGCAGCTCGATCCGAAGCTGCACGACGAGGTGCTGGCCCGAGCCTGGGCGGCGGCGGCCGAGCAGGGCGTCTCGGGGCACGACACCACGCCGTTCCTGCTCGACTTCATCACCCGGACGACCGGCGGCAAGAGTATGCGCACCAACATCGCGGCCTACGCCGGCAACGTCGCGCTCGGCGCCCGCATCGCCGCCGCCGTCAGCGGGGCCGCGACGGAGCGATGAGCGACCGGCGAGGCCCCGGGGCATCGGGCGGACCACGCTCCGAGCCCGACGGCACCGCTGTCATCGGCGTCGCCGGCGACCTGGTCGAGGACGTCATCGTGTGGGTCTCCGGCCCGATCGCCTACGGCACCGATACCCCTTCGCGGATCTTCCACGTGCGCGGCGGCAGCGCCGCCAACGTGGCGCACGCCGTCGCGGCTCAGGGCGGATCCTCGCGCCTGCTCACCCGCGTGGGCGCCGACGCGGTGGGCGATCGCCTGGTGTCCGACCTCGAGTCGTC
>CAMFIY010000214.1 GCA_945952575.1 uncultured Leucobacter sp. | reverse complement strand
GGATGTTGCCGGCGAGGAGCACGACGAGCATTCCGAGGCTCATGATCGCGAGCACCTCGCCGCCGCGTACGAACTCTGGACCGGTGATGCCGAGCATCACCGGGGCGAACACCGCGAGGAGCAGGAAGATCGGACAGCTGAAGAGCACGAGCCAGATCGTGGCGGTTCTGAATACCGAGCCGAGTCGCTCGAAATCGCCGGCGTGGTGCAGGCGGCTGAACATCGGCGCGATGACCACGCGGAGGGCCGTGTCGATGATCATGCCGGCGCCGACGTACCTTGCCGCCGCCGCATACACGCCCGCATCGGCGGAACTGGCCAGAGCGCCGACCATCAGCACGCCGCCCCAGACCAGCACCTGCTCGAAGATCGCCGAGACGACCCTCGGCGCAGCGTACCCGGCGATCCGGCGCGGGATCGAGCCCGATGCGAAGGTCGAGGTGGTGGGCGTCGCGTCCACGATGGGGCCGGCCGCAGAGGAGTCCGCGAGGGTCGACCGGTACTTGCCCAGCTGCCTGGTCATGACCAGAAAGGCGAGGAGCAGGGCCGGGATCACCGGCACCGCCCAGGCGATCGACGCCCCGAGCACTCCCCAACCGGCCATGACCGCACCGAGGATCAGCAGCGGGCGAAGACCCGGCAGCAAGACGTTCCCGATGGTCGAGAAGGGGATGACGCCGCCGAGCGCCCGGGTCGCCGCGAGCCCCGTCATGAGCATCGCGGCGAGCGGCAGCGTCACGATCACGGCGAAGAGCTCGGTCGAATCGGCACCGCGGGTGGAAAGATTCCACCCGATCACGGCGATCGCGGCGATCAGACCGGCCAGGCCCGACACCGCCACCATGCCCCAGGCCGTCGACGGGAGGGCCGTCGAGCGCTCGAGCTTGAGCCGGGGCAGCAGCCAGACCGCTGCCGAGTCCATGCTGACCCGGCCGAAGGCGAGTGCGATGTTGAAGACGGCGATGACCTGGAAGACCACACCGGCGCCCGAATCCCCGAGTGCGCGGCCGAGGACGATGACGAGGACGAAGCCCGCTGCGGCGCTGAAGGCGGCACCGCCGAAGCTGATCACGCTTCCAGCGCCCAACTCCCGGCGATCCTGCGCATGCCCGCTGTTCTGCTGCAGCATGACGCGATCACCGCCTCTCTGTCGCGTAGTCGACGCCCATCAGTACGCCCCTCGCCGATCCAGCATCACACGAGCGGTGCGATACATGATCTGCAGGTCGTTCATGATCGACCAGTTCTCGACGTAGCTCAGGTCGAGCCGCACGCTCTCGTTCCAGGAGAGATCGCTACGGCCGGATACCTGCCAGGGACCGGTGATTCCGGGCTTCACGTACAGTCGACGCGCAACGGCGCCGTCGTATTCCACGACCTCACTCGGCAGCGGCGGCCTCGGGCCGACGATGCTCATGTCGCCGATGAACACGTTCCAGAACTGGGGGAACTCGTCGAGCGAGATCTTGCGCAGCACGCGTCCCACCCGAGTGACCCGCGGATCGTCCTTCATCTTGAACAGGGGGCCGGATCCCTCGTTCTGCGCCTTCAGCGCAGCCAGAGCCGCCTCGGCGTCCACGACCATGGTGCGGAATTTGAACATCCGGAACATGTGGCCGTCGCGGCCGACTCGCTCCTGGGAGAAGAAGACGGGGCCCGGGGAGTCGAGCTTGATCAGCACGGCGAGGACCGGCGTCATCAGGGCGAGGAGGATCAGTCCGCCGGTCGACACGAGCAGATCGAAGCCGCGCTTCAGCAGGTAGTGCCCGCCTTCGTAGCTCGGGATCCGGATCCGGAGCAGCGGCAGGCCGTCCACCTGCTGCAGCGCGAGGCGAGGGCCGACGACATCGGTGACCTGGCTCGAGAGGACGAGCTCGGCGGCCGTACCCTCGAGCTCCCAGCTCAGCTCGCGCACGAAGGTCGCCGCACGCTCAGGCTGGCTCGCGACCACGATCGTGTCGGCCCCGATCCGCTGCGCGACCTGTGCGACCGTCTGCCAGGTGCCGTAGACCGGGTACCGGGTCTCGCCGACCATGATCGACTCCGCCTCGTCGTCGAACAGCGTCGCGCCGACGACGTGATAGCCCTTCCCGCCACGATGCGACAGCGATCCGATCACGTACTCGATGTCCCCGCGGTTTCCGACCACCAGGGTGCGCGAGGAGAATCCGCCTGCGAGACGCTGCCGCTGCAGCCAGCGCCGCCAGGCCCAACGCTCCAGAAGCAGCCCGAGCAGGCCGATCACGAGGGAGATCACGAGCGTGCTCCGGTGCTCGGTCATCGGAGCGAGCAGCAGCACGAACGCGGCGATGCCGAAGGCCAGCATGGTCGCCGTGGCCACCCGACGGTACTCGGTCGTACCGACTCCCAGGCAGACCGCCTGTCGCGAGTTGATCATGCTGGTGAGCATGAACCAGGCGAATGCCAGAGAAGGCGCGAACCAGAGATCGGACGGCACATGGCCGAGGTGCACGGTCTGCACGGTCATGCCGGTGAGGATGCTGAGCACGATCACGATCGCGTCGCTCACCTGGAGCTTCCGCCGGTAGCTGCGCTCCCATTCACGGCGTCGCCCGAGGGTTTGGCTGGGACGCGGGATGAAGTCGATGGACATCGACCGGGCATCCTCGGCCAGGATGCCATCGTTACGCACGAGCACGGCTCCCCCTGACCCGATAGATAGCTTGACGTGGAATAGTTAAGGGCATTGCGGCATCCGACCGACGGAGTTTACGTAACCCGTACGCACCCCGGATCTCGACCGACGGTCAGACCGGCTGCCGCTCCCGGCGGAACCAGACGCGCAACTCGTCCCGGTTGCTCGCGCCCAGCTTCGTGAACACGTGACGCAGATGCGTCTCCACCGTGCGCACCGAGAGGAAATGCTGCTCGGCGATCCAACGGCTCGAATAGCCGAGCGACGCGAGAAGTGCGATCTCCCGCTCGCGCTCGGAGAGCTTCGCCGTCTGCGGGAGCGGCATCCAGATGCCGAACTCCGCGAGCGTGCGCGCCGTCGGCGAGTCCCAGCCGCCCGACCGGCCGAGCAGTTCCTCGGCGTGCCGGGCGAGCAGTGCGCCGAGCGGCAGGTCGATGCGCGCGGCCAGCGACTCGATCCGGGGCAGCATCTGCTCGAACTGCTCGGCGTCGAGCAGCAGGCCGGTGTGCAGCGCCTTCAGCTCGATATCGGCCAGCCCCTCTTCCGCGGCCCACGCGGCGAGCCGCTTGGCCTCGATCACCGCACCGTCGTCCGACGACCACTGCCGTGCCCGGAGCGTGAGCAGCCGGAGCGCACCGATCATCGCCTGTGCGAGGCCGTGCTGCTGGCGCTCGGCCTCGCGCACCGCGCGGGCCGACTCCTCCCGCTCGCCGAGAGCGGCGAAGGCGAGAGCGAGAGCGGCGCACGCGAGCGGGCGCAGGCCGTAGACGTCCCGTTCGAGCAGGCGGTCGCGCAAGCGCTCCCCCTCCTGCACCGCCAGCCGCCAGCGCCCCTCGAGCAGCGACTGCAGCACCCCGCCGGTCTCGACGAGACCGGATCCGGCCGCCTGCGAGAAGACGCTGCGCTCGAGCGAACCGAGCGCCGTGCGGCTCGCCTCGACGGAGCCGCTGCTCCAGATGGCGAAGAATCGGGCGAAGGCGAGCAGGTCCGCCTCCTCGCGCTGCGGGTTCGCGCCGTACTCCGCGAAGTGCTTCGCGTCCTCCGCGATCACCATCGCGTCGGTGTAGCCGCCCTGCTGCGCGCGGACCAGCGATTCGACGAGCCGGGCCTTCAGGCGGGCCCACTCGGCCTGGACCGAGAGCTGCTCGGCCCCCGCGGGCATGAGCCGCCGGCACAGCGCGTAGGCCGACTTCAGCGATCCCGAGCAGGCCAGCGAGTAGGCGCGCGCCGCATCGACCACGATGACACGCTCGTCGGCGCGATCGGCGATGCCGCCGGCGACCCGGCGCACGAGCGCCTCGAGGCGCCGATTGGCCCGCTCGTGATCCTCGGTGTCGAGCAGCAGCGCACGCACGAACTCGAGCTCGATGGCGATCGCCTCGTACGAGGTGCCGTCGCCGCCGAGCAGCAACTGCTCGCTGGCCTGCTCGAGGAGGTCGACCACCTCGCTCGGGTGAGCGATCTCGCCGCTGACCCGCGTCTCGCGGGCCGCGCGGAGCGCGGCGATCCCGGCCTGCTCTGCGGAGGCCTTCGGATGCCACGCGACGGCGAGTGCGATCCGCCGGTTCCAGGCGGCCTCGTCCGGGTCGCCGCTCGCCTCCAACGCCTGCCACAGCCAGTCGAGCGGGATGCCGCGGCCGGCCTCCAGGCCGAGCCTCACGAGACGCTGGATGCGCTCGGCGGACTGCGCAAGAACCCGACCGCCACTCAAATCTACAAGCGCAACAACGACGCCAGCGCCAGATGTGTACAAGCGCTGGGGCGCGGCCTGCAGCAGGATCGCATCGCGGAACACGGGGCTGCTGACCGAGAGGGCGACCGTGCGGTTCGGCAGCGTACGGGAGTCGACGAGCCCGCGGCGGCGCAACGAAGTGACGGCCTCCGGGTCGAGCAGCTGCAGCAGCACGGTCTCGCTGAGCGGCTCGGCCGCGGCGATGATCTCGAGCGCGGTGAGCTCGTCCGGGGTGCAGATGCTGCGCAGATAGGCGCCGAACTCCTCGGGGGCGCCGTCGGCCTCGGGGAGCTCCCAGACCACGCCGCGGCGGCGGCCGAGCCGGTCGCGGCTCTCCATCGCCGTCGCGAGCATCTGCAGGGAGAGCGCGCTGCCGCGCGTGATCCGATGCCAGTGGTGCAGGGTGCGGGTCTCGACGATCTCGCAGCCGAGGATCCGCTTGAGGTACTGCCCCGTCTCCTCCAGCGTGAATCGCTTGACGTGGATCTCGGTGACCCGGGGATCGCCCGAGATGAGTGCGGCGGCCCCCGTGAGGTGGTGCGCCGTCGCGATGACGCGGATCCGGCGCGAACGCACCAGCTGATCGAAGAGGTAGGCCGTCACGGGCGGATACGCATCGATGCCCGATGCGATGAGCACCCGCTCGACCGCGGGCTCCTCCGAGTCCTCGTCGTCCTCGGCCGCGCGGGCGATCTGCGCGAAGACCCGCTGCATCGCCTCCTGCTGCGTCTCCTCGTCGAGCCCCAGACCGCTCTCGGCGGCCTGGACGGCATCGGAGACGAGTGCGCCCGAGAGTGCGCCGGCGGTCTCCAGCTCGAAGAGCGCGGCGATGCCGTGCATCGGGTGCGACGGGCTCAGGAGCGCCGTGACGGCCACGGGCCGTTCGAGTCGAGCCTCGAGCGCGTAGGCGACTTCCTGCGCGATGCGCGTCTTCCCCATGCCCGGCTCGCCGATGAGCAGTGC
>CAMFIY010000213.1 GCA_945952575.1 uncultured Leucobacter sp. | reverse complement strand
CCTCCTGTCCGAGCGGGATCATGACGACGTCGTCGTCGACGAAGCCGTCGATCTCGCCCGATCGTGTGGCTTCGATCATGTCCCCGAAGACGTCGTCGCTCGCTCCGAAGCTCACGAGCTCCACTCCGGAGAAGGTCTCGGCCAGCTTCATGTTGGTCGAGTTCGCGATCGCCCCGATCCGGTAGCCCGCGAGCTGCTCGGGTGCGCGGGCCGGATCGTCGGCGCGAACGATGAGCGTCTCGTTGAAGACCGCGTAGGGTCTGGTGAAGTCGACGAGCGCAGCTCGCTCCGCCGTCATCCCTTGACCGCACCAGACGGCGTCGGCCTCGCCGCGGCGCACCGCGGGGATCATGTCCTCCCAGGGCAGCATGACCCACTCGATCTCGGCGCCGATGCGGTCGAAGACCAGCTTCGCCGCCTCCGGCTCGTATCCCGCGCGCGAGACGCCGTCCGGGCTCTTGTCGAAGAGGGGCAGCGCCGCAGAGTCGATGCAGGCGAGTTTGACGGTGCGGGTCACGGGATGGCCTCCCAGTACTGATCGAATTCCCATTGGGTGATCTGCCCGCAGTAGCGCGCCCATTCGTCGCGTTTGAGCTGCAGGAAGATGCGTGTGAGCTCCTCGGGCATGGCGCCCATCAGATACTCGTCCGCCTCGAATGCCTCGATTGCGGTGCCGAGGGTGTTCGGCACGACGACCTCGGCGATCGCTTCGCTCGGCCGACCCGGGTCGCCCGGATCCAGGCGGGCGCTCAGGCCGTGCTCGATGGCGGCGAGGAGGTAGAGGTGCGAGAGGTAGGGGTTCACGCTCGCGTCGGGGAGGCGGTACTCCATGCGGCCGTTCGCAGAGATGCGGATGGCCACGCCGCGGGTGTCGAGTCCCCAATCCGCTCCGGAGGGCGCGAATTGACCCGCGTCCCAGTAGCGCTTGTACGAATTCACGGTGGAACCCATCACGAGCATGGATCCCGGCGTATGGAGCAGCATGCCGGCGATCGCGTTCCGGGCGATGTCCGTGGCGTGGAGCTCGATGCGGCCGTCCTCGATCACGTTCTCATCGCCTCGCCAGAGACTCAGATTGTGATGGCAGCCGTTGCCCATCTTGCCGTTGTAGGGCTTCGGCATGAAGCTGGCCTGAAGACCGAGTTCGCGTGCCACCTGCTTGCAGATCTGACGGTAGGTGGTCATGCGCTCCGACGTGAGCTCCGCTCGGTCGTACTCCCAGTTGAGCTCGATCTGGCCGTCGTCCTCGTAGTCGCCCTGGATCATGTTGAAGTCCATCGCCTGCGAGTAGCCGATGACCTTCTTGTAGACAGGGCGCATCTTCTCGAGGTTCTCCACCTGATAGGCAGGGCTCTGGTCGTCCTTCGAGACGACTTCGATGCCTGGGCCGACCCAGGTCATCTCGGGCTCGAGACCACTGCGGAGTTCGAGTCCGGTGCGCTCGGTGAAGCTGCGGTGCGCCGCGATGAAGAGCGCGCGGGTATCGAGCGGGATCAGCTTGCCGCCGCCGGCGAGGTGCGGCGGGTCGTAGGCGGTGCAGAAGATCCGCGCGACCTCCGGGTCCCACGGCAGCACCTGGAAGGTCTCGGGCTCCGGGAGTCCCCAGAACTCGTGTGCCGCCACGCCGCCGCCGATCAGCTCGCCCTCGCGGCTGGTCTGCAGATCGGTGAGCGCGGTCCGGTGGAAGGCGATGCCCTTGCGCAGCATCCGCTCGAAGTGCTCGGCGGGTACCACTTTGGCGATCGTCCGGGCGCCGAGGGTCGGCACCATGTAGTAGATGTACTTGACGCCGGTCTCGCGGATCCGCTCGCCGAGGGCGGAGAGCACGTCGGGGCGGAGATTCGCCTCCTGATGGCGCGTGAACGCGGTGTCGTCGGCCAGGATCTCGCGGATCGCCGTGCCGAAGGTGCCACCGGTGCTGAAGTCGGTCATGGATGTTCCTTTCGCCTGTGGAAGGTCTTCGGTCAGCGGACGGTGAATTCGATGGGATAGCGGATCGGGCCGTGGTTGCCGGAGTCGGGCAGCCAGGTGTCGCCGCCCGGGCAGGTGATCCGGGTGAAGTGCTCGGCGAGCAGCGGGAGAGCGACGCTCATGTCGGCCCGGGCGATGTAGTGGCCGAGGCAATGGTGCATGCCGCCGCCGAACGTCTGATGCGGCTTGCGATCGGTGGCGAGGATGTCGATGGCCGGATCCGGATAGGCTTCGGGATCCGTGCCGCTCGACATGGTGAAGAGGTGCACGGTGGTGCCCTGCGCGATCCGCAGGCCCTGGAACTCGAAGTCCTGATTCGCCTCTCGCGTGACCCACCGAGTGGTCGGGTTGACCCGCAGCGCTTCCTCGAGAGCCGGTCGCGCGAGCTCCTCCGGATTCTGCGCCAAGAGCTCCCACTGCTCGGGGTTGCGGATGTAGGTCTGCAGGATCAGGCCGAGTTGATTCCGCGTCGTGTCCATGCCGCCGAACAGCATGAGCACCAGTGCGTTGCGCAGTTCCGCATCACTGAGCTTGTCGCCGCGCTCGTTGAACGCGACGAGCTTGGAGACGACGTCCTCCCCGGGCGTCGCCTTGCGCTCCTCGATGAGTCGCTCGACGAACTCGTAGAGCTCATGCACGGCCTGATCGATGCGCTCGATATCCTCGCGGATGTTCACGCTGAGCGCGTAGCCCACGGTGTTCGCCCGATCGGCGATGAACGGCCAGTGCTCATGCGAGAGGCCCATCATGGCGCAGAGCGCGCGGGTCGCGAACGGCTCGGCGAAGTCGGCGACGTACTCGACCTCTTCGCCGCGGGCCTGCTTGTCCTTCATCCCTTCGATCAGCTCCAGGGCGATCTCGGCGAACTCGGGCTTCAGCTGCTGCGCGACCCTGGGCGAGAACGCGGGATTGAGCAGTCGCCGGATCCTGTGGTGCTCGTCGCCTTCGAGGACGAGGAGGTTCTTCGACCACCACTCGTAGAAGATGCCTGAGTGCACCCCGTGATGCTCCGGCCACTTCGCGCTTCCCTGGTTCAGGCAGGGGTGCTTGAGCAGTTCGCTGACCTCCCGATAGCGCAGCACGGCGATTCCGTAGTTGGTCCTGGCGTACCAGCTGCGCTCGCGCGCGTCGCGGACGACCTCGGAACTCATGGCGAATTCCGGTGCGGCGATGTCGAGATACGGAGCTTCTTCGGTTGCTGCAGTCATTCGTACTCCTTTGTCGAATTCCCGGGTCCGTTTTCGATCGAACCTCGTTGACCATAAATACGCTACATGTGAATCTTTTAATTCACAAGCAGTGAAGGGAACTTGAGCGAATTCCAGATGTATTCGATGAATGGATCAACAAAATACCTTCACAAAGTGAATCTTTAATGGATACACTTGCTTCCATCCGCATTCCTCGAACGCAAAGGAGCCGACGATGCCGAGCAACGCACCGCTACGACTCGCCGTGATCGGCAGCGGACCGGCCGGCTGCTACCTCGCGCAGTCGATCCTCCGCGCGCGGCCGGCGGCAGAGGTCACGCTGTTCGATCGCCTGCCCAGCCCCTATGGCCTCGTCCGCTACGGCGTCCCGGCCGACCCTCAGCACACCCAGCCCATCATTCCGCCGTCCCAGCGCCCCCTCCCCGACTCGCGGGCAACATCGAAGTCGGAGCCTAAATCGGCTTCGCCGAGCTCAGCGAGGCATTCGACGCGGTCGTGCTGGCATCCGGTTTGGCCGGCGACCGCGCTCTGGACGCCCCGGGGGGCGGCCTGAAGGGTGTCCACGGATCCGGCGCACTGACCCGGCTGCTGAACTCGCACCCGGGCGAGCGGCCTGCGCTCCCGGAGCTCGGCACCGACATCGTGATCATCGGCGGCGGGAACGTCGCCATCGACGTCCTCCGGTTCTTGGTGAAGGATCGCGGCGGATACGCGGCGAGCGATATCGCGGATCACGCACTCGACGACTACCTGTCACGTCCGGCGGAGCGCATCAGTCTCCTCAACCGGTCCTCGGCGGCTCGCGCCAAGAGCGATCCGCAAATGCTCAAGGAGCTCGCCGCGCTCGAGCGAGCGCACTACTCCGCCCCCGGGTTCGACGAGGCCGCGAGTGGCGCGGGAGATCGGATCTCGGAGGCCCGCCTCGCCGCATTCGCCGAGCTCACCGACCCCGAGCGCGCCGTCTACCCCGGCCCCGAGGTGACGATCCGCTTCGAAGCCGTGCCGATCCGCCTCCTCGGAAACGATCGGGTCG
The DNA here is from genome assembly GCA_945952575.1 of uncultured Leucobacter sp. Taxonomy (GTDB): domain Bacteria; phylum Actinomycetota; class Actinomycetes; order Actinomycetales; family Microbacteriaceae; genus Leucobacter. The sequence goes on along the minus strand of CAMFIY010000213.1, from coordinate 1,161 downwards.
AAGCCGTCGAGGCGGCTATTGACGGCGAGATCGTCCGAATCCCGGCGACGTCCGTGATCACCGCGATCGGATTCACGCCCGACGGCGATCTGCTGACGGGTCTGCTCGACGAGCACGGCGCCCCCGAGCAGGCGCGGACCGGGCGGGTCGGCGCGGGGCTCTATCGCACTGGCTGGGCGAAGCGCGGGCCGCAGGGCGCGATCCCCGAGAACCGCGCCTGCGCGAAAGAGGTCGCGGACGAGATCCTCGCGGACCTCGAATCGGGCGAACTGACCGCCGGCAGCGCGCCGGGCTACGACGCGCTGCCGGCTGAGCTCCGCGAGCGCGCGATCTCCTACGAGGATTGGTTGAATCTCGAGCGACACGAGCGCGAACTCGCCGGACCCGACCGGGTTCGCCGCAAGCTCACCGACACGCGGGCGATGATCGACATCGCCCGAGCAGACTCCTCCGTCGAAAGGAACCCTCAGCAGTGAACATCACCGTTATCTACGGCACCGAGTCAGGCAACAGCGAATTGATCGCAGATGATCTGGGAGCGAAGCTCCGCGAATCGGGTGACGATGTCACGGTCTTCGACCTGCAGGATTTCGATCCAGCGGATATGACCGCCGACACCCTCTATCTCGTGGTCTGCTCGACGCACGGAGACGGAGAGCTGCCGAATACGGCGCTTCCGTTCGCCGAACGATTCGACGCGACGCCGCCCGACCTCACCGGGGTGCGCTACGCGATGTTCGGCCTCGGCGACAGCTTCTACGAGACCTACAGTCAGGGCAGCGAGCACCTCGACCGCCGCTTCGCCGAGCGGGGGGCCGAGCGCATCGGTGAGTACGGCCGGCACGACGCGTCATCCTGGGACCTGCCCAGCGACGTCGCGCTCGACTGGCTCCCCGGCGTCCTCGAGGCGGCCGGGCTGACCCGCACCGCATGAACTGCGAAGAGCCTGCGCCATCAGACGCGGCGATCAGCCGCTCGCTCGACCAGCGCTGAGAAGACGAGGCGCCGATCCACTCGATCGGCCCCCGCCTCCTCCGGATGCCACTGGAGGCCGATCACCCAACTCGCGGTGCGGTGCTCCGTCGCCTCGACGACGCCGTCGGCGGCGAAGGCGACGGGGCGCAGATCGTCGCCGACGCGATCGACGGCCTGATGGTGCCC
>CAMFIY010000212.1 GCA_945952575.1 uncultured Leucobacter sp. | reverse complement strand
CGCCGCCGACGCAGGCGACGAATGTGACATCCGCACCGCAGCGCCCCGCAGCGGCCGCCTGATTCGCGCCCTTCCCGCCCGGGAGCAGTTGCAGGTCGCCGCCGAGCAGCGTCTCCCCACCGCCCGGCCGACGCGGCACCTGCACCACCAGATCGGCATTCGCGCTGCCGACCACGACGACGTCACTCACCGCTCTCCCCCATTTCCGTCTCGTTGATACTGAATCCCTGTGCCGTCCGCACGCGCCGGGCGCCCGCCACCCGGGGCGGCCGGCGCGTCCGATCGACCGGCTAGCCGGCCGCGGCGATCAGATCGACGACCTCGTCGGCGATCCCGCCGTCGACGTCGAGCAGCACGGTGCAGTGGGCGCCCTCCTGCTCGGGGAAGCCGCGATACATGCCGCGCAGATCTGCGATCGTCTGGCCGTGACCGGGTCCGCCCGTCGTGTCGACCTCGACATTGACCACGGGAGCGAGCCGCACGTCGAGCGTGCCCGCGGCCGCGGCGACCGCGATCGTGTCGTGCATGGCGCAGCTCCAGAAGCCGAAGGAGTTGGCGCTGTAGAACTCGCCGTAGTGCTTCATGATGCGCGCCATGTACTGGCCGATCTCGCCGGATGCGGCCAGCTGGTCGCTGTGCTCGGGAGTGATGATGATCTTCATCGTCACGTCGAGGCCGGCCATGATGATCTTCCACGGAGCGCGGAAGACCGCGGCCGCCGCCTCGGCGTCGTGCCAGATGTTGGCCTCGGCCACGGGGCTCACGTTGCCCGGGGCCATGGTCGTGCCGCCCATCAGCGAGACGCCGGCGACGAGGCTCGGCAGCTCGGGATCGATCGCGAGCGCCGCGGCGATGTTGGTGAGCGGCCCCACCGGAACGAGCCAGACCTCTCCCGGGTGCGCGCGCACGATGTCGATGATGTGCTGCGGCGCGCTCTTCGCCTCGGCGGCGCGCACGGGGACGTCGTCACCGGCGTTGCCCTGGCCGTCGCGGCCGTGCACGTCGTAGGCGAACTCGGCGTGACCGCCGGTGATGGGACCGGCCGCGCCCTGCGCGACGGGGACGTCGTTCCGGCCGCAGAGGTCGAGCACGCGCAGCGTGTTGCGGGTCGCGAGCGGCACGTCGACGTTGCCCCACACCGTGGTCATGCCGAGCAGCTCGATCTCCGGGTGGAGCGCCGCGTACATGATGGCCATGGTGTCGTCGACACCGGTGTCGCAATCGAGGATCATCTTGGTCGTCATGATCAGGCCTCCTTCAGGCGGGTGTCGAGCTCGGTGAGCCGGGTGTTGAGCAGGTTGCGGAATCGTTCGACGTCGACGCCGAATGCGACGTCGGTGTTCGGCTCGCCCCAGCGGCCGAGGTAGTCCACCACGGTCATGCCGTTGGTGATGCGACCCGTGTTCTCGACGTCGACGTAGTAGTGCTCGGTCGTGATGACCGCGGGATCGATGACCGCGGCGAGCGCGAGCGAGTCGTGCTGAGCCATGCCCGCGCCGTGCTCGCCGCCGGCCGCCACCCCGGCCTCGTCGTGATAGCTGTTCAGCAGGTGCTTCACCATCTTGGCGGCCGGGCCGCCCGAGGCCATGAGGTCGGGCAGGTGCTTCTCGGCGACGAGCGCCTGGTGGGTCGCGTTGAGGCCCACCATCGTGACGGGCACGCCGAAGCGGAAGACCCGCGCGGCGGCGTCGGGATCGAAATAGATGTTGAACTCGGACGTCGGGGTCGCGTTGCCCGTGTCGCGCAGGGTGCCGCCGCCCATGATCACGAAGCGCTCGACCTTGCGGGCGGTCTCCGGATGCTCCGACATGAGCATCGCGATGTTGGTGAGCGGTCCGATCGCGACGACGGTCACGGGCTCGGCGCTCTCCTCGATCAGGCGGGCGAGCAGCGGGACGCCCGGCTCGAGCTCGCGCTGCGAGGCCGGCAGCTCGTAGCCGCCGAAGCCGTTCGCACCGTGCACCTCCGGCGCGAAGTGGGTGTCGCGCCACAGCGGCAGTGCCGCACCCTTGCCCACGGGGCAGTCGAGTCCGAGCAGGTCGGCCAGCGCGGCCGCGTTGCGCGAGGTGTGCTCGAGCGCCACGTTGCCGGCGACGGCGACGATGCCCAGGAGGTCGACCTCCGGGCTGGCGGCGGCCAGCATGATCGCGAGCGCGTCGTCGATGCCGGGATCGGTGTCGATGATGATGGGAATGGCCACGGTTCTCTCCTTCTGTTCGCTGCACGGTTTTGAGACGGCTCGTGCGGCCGGAGGCGCAGGTCAGACGGTCCGGGTGTCGGCTCGGCCGGCGGCCTTCTGCTCGGTCAGGCGCCGCACCGAGTCGGTGACGAGGTCGGCGAAGCGCTGCCAGTCCAGTTCGGTCGCGACCTGGGTGCGGTGATCCTGCATCTCGGCGGCGACGCCGGTGGAGTGGTGCATGCCGGGCCGATCCTTGAAGTTCACGACCGTCATGCCCTTGGTCCACTGCCCGTGCAGCTCCACGTGCACGTGCGCGGCCTCGGTCTTCATGACTGCCGGATCGATGAGCGCGGCCACCGTGCAGGCGTCGTGCACCGGGGGTGCCGGGAACTCGAACACCTCGCGGTAGGTCGTGCCGATGAAGCCCCAGATATCGAGGATGAACTGCGAGATCTCGGTATCCCCCGCGGCCTCGCCGACTGCGCGCACGCGATCCTGCAGCTCCTGCGTGGCGAGCGCCTGATGGGTGAGGTCCAGCCCGACCATCGTGACCGGCCAGTCGGCCTGGAACACGGCCTCGGCCGATTCGGGATCGACGTAGATGTTGTACTCCGCCGTCGGGGTGACGTTGCCGCGCGTGTAGGAGCCGCCCATCACGATGACGTGCTTCACCAGCTCGATGATCCGCGGCTCCTTGCGCATCGCGAGGGCGATGTTGGTGAAGGGGCCGACGGGCACGAGCGTCACGGTCCCCGGCGGATGCGCCAGCACCGTGTCGATGATCAGGTCGACGGCGTGACGCGGATCCAGCTCACCGGTCACCTCGGGCAGCACGGGGCCGTCCATGCCGCCGTCCCCGTGGATGTCCTCCGAGACGATCTGCGGGGTGACGAACGGCACGCTCGCACCGCGCGCGATCGGCACGTCGATGCCCGCGACCTGGCAGACCGCCTGCGCGTTCCGGGTGACGTTGTCGAGGGTGTTGTTCCCGGCGACCGTCGTGATCCCGAGCAGTTCGATGTTCGGGTTGCCCGCGGCGAGCAGGATCGCGATCGCGTCGTCGTGCCCCGGATCGCAGTCGAGGATGATCTTCTCCATCAGGCGGCCGCCGCCCCGGCAGCGGGGGCGGCCGGAGCCGCGTCGGCCGCGGCCAGCGCCTTCTTGGTGCGCGCCTTGAGCGCCGCCCGCACGCGCACCGACGCGAAGACCAGCGCCACGATCGTGATGATGTAGGGCAGTGTGAGCGAGAGCGAGGAGTTCACCCCGAGCAGACCCAGCTGGTCGGCCAGTGCATCGGCGATGCCGAAGATGAGGCAGGCGATCAGCGTGCGATACGGTCGCGCCAGTCCGAAGGTGAGCGCGGCGACCGCGATGAAGCCTCGCGACGCGGTCATGCCCGAGGTGAAGGTGCCGACCGTCGCCATCGCGAGCTGCGCGCCGGCGAGGCCGGAGAAGGCGCCCGAGAGCAGGATCGAGATGAACTTCACGCGGAAGACGTTGATGCCCGCCGCCAGCGCGGCCGGCTCGTCCTCGCCCACCGCGCGCAGGTGCACGCCGTAGGGGGTGCGGTAGAGCACGAAGGCGTAGACCGGCACCGCGAGCAGCGCGGCCCACACGAGGATGGTCTGATCGTTCAGCAGCGTGCCGAGCACCGGGATGTCGCCGATGGTGCCGAGATCGATCTTGGGCAGATTGGCCTGCACGCCCGGCGGCGTCGCGCCCGCGTTGCCGAAGAACACGGTGAGCATGAGCACGGCGAGGCCCGCGGCGAGCAGGTTGATGCCGATGCCGACCACGATCACATCCGCCTTGAAGTTCAGCGATGCGATCGCGAAGATCACGGCCATGATCAGACCCGCGCCGACCGCGGCGGCGATGCCGATGAACGGGTTGGTCAGCGAGCCGATGACGACCGCCGCGAAGGCGCCCATGAGCATCATGCCCTCGAGACCGATGTTCAGGACGTTGCCGGTCTGGGTGAAGGAGCCGCCGATCGCCGCGAGGAGGATCGGGGTGACCTTGAGCAGGATGACGGAGAGCGTCGCCGTGCCGAACAGCTGTGCGAGCAGATCCATCAGGCTGCGCTCCTCTCGGCCGCGGCCGGCGCACTGGGTGCGGCGACGCGCTTCTTCTTCCGGTTCCACACGAAGGTGGCGGTGATCACGATGATGATGATGCCCTGCAGCACGGTGACCACGGGGAACGGCACGTCGATCTCCTGCAGGCCCGTGCTGCCGGCCATCATGGTGGCGTAGAAGAGCGCGGCGACGAGCGAGGCCCACGGGTTGAGCCGGGCCAGCAGCGCCACGGTGATGGCGAGGAAGCCGTAGCCGGGCGAGAAGGCCTGGATGAAGCGGCCGCCGTTCGGGCCGAGCACGAGGAGCGCTCCGGTGAAACCGGCGACCGCGCCCGAGAGCATCATGACCTGGATCGACATGGCCTTCACCGAGACGCCCGTGTACTGCGCGAAGCGGTTCATCTCGCCGAGCTGCTTGACCTTGAGTCCCCAGCGGGTGCGATCCAGCAGCAGTGCGATGCCCACGGCCGCGAGGAGGGCGAGGATCAGGTCCGGCCCGATGCCGTACGCCGGGTTGAACATGGTGAACTGCACGCCCTCGGGCAGCTTCTTCGACGCCTCGTACCCGGCGGTCGGATCCTTGAACGGGCCGGTGACGAGGAATCGGGTGATGAGCTTCGCAACCTCGGAGAGCAGCAGCGTGGTCACGATGATGTCGACGCGCCAGTAGGCGAACAGCCAGCCGGGCAGCAGGCCCCAGATCGCGCCGGCGAGCGCGCCGACCACCATGACGATCAGCATGATGACGATCGGCGGCTGGCCCGCGGCGGCGACGCCGGCGACCGCGCCGAAGAACGCGCCGAAGTAGAGCTGCCCCTCGGCGCCGATGTTGAAGAACCCGGCGCGGAACGAGACGATCGTCGCCGCGGAGATCACGGCGAGCGGGATGAACGTCGCGATGATGTTCGAGATGCCGTACGAGGCGCTCCAGCCCGAGGTGAAGAGCGCCACATAGGCGTCGATCGGGTTCTTGCCGATCGCCAGGAGCACGAAGACGCCGATGACGAGGGCCACGAGCACCGCGATCACGGGCTGCTTCGCGCTCTCGAACGCCCGCGAGGCGAAGCTGGCGAAGAATCGGCCCCGCGATTCGTCGCGGTCGGGGATCGACACGGCAGTGGTGTCGAACTCCGGCTCGGCGACGGAGACGCTCTCGGTG
>CAMFIY010000211.1 GCA_945952575.1 uncultured Leucobacter sp. | reverse complement strand
CTCATGCACTGCCTCTGGGAGATCATCGACAACTCGGTCGACGAGGCGCTCGCCGGATACGGAGCGGAGATCGGCATCGTCCTGCATGCGGACGGCAGTGTGACGGTCAGCGATCAGGGGCGCGGCGTCCCGGTCGATATCGAGCCGAAGAGCGGACTCACCGGTGTCGAACTCGTCTTCACCAAGCTGCATGCGGGCGGAAAGTTCGGCGGCGGCGGCTACGCCTCCTCGGGCGGCCTGCACGGAGTCGGCGCCTCGGTGGTGAACGCGCTCTCCTCGCGCCTCGACGTCGAAGTGGACCGCGACGGCAAGACCTGGGCGATGTCGTTCCGCCACGGCGAGCCGGGCGTCTTCGCTGGTGACAGCCCGGAGAGCCCGTTCACCCCGTTCGAGGACGCCTCCGAGCTCCGAGTGATCGGGCGGACGAAGAAGGGCGTCACCGGGACGCGGGTGCGCTATTGGGCGGATCCGCAGATCTTCCTGCCCACCGCCCGGTTCGAACCGGAGTCGCTGCTGGCGAGGGCGCGGCAGACGGCCTTCCTCGTCCCCGGTCTGGCGCTCGACATCGCGGATGAGCGGCCCGAGTCCCTCGGGGAGACGGGCGAGGCCCCGATCCATCGTTTTCAGTTCGCGGGCGGGATCAGCGAGTTCGTCGACTATCTCGCTGTTGACGCGCCGCTCACCGACACATGGAGGGTGACCGACGCGGGCACTTTCACCGAGACCGTCCCGGTGATGGACGACGAGACGGGGCACCTGGTATCCCGAGAGGTCGAGCGCAATTGCGAGGTCGACGTGGCGCTGCGCTGGGGGACCGGCTACGACACCGAGATCCAGAGCTTCGTGAACATCATCGCGACGCCGAAGGGCGGCACCCACCTGAACGGGTTCGAGCAGGGGCTGACCCGGTTCTTCCGCAAGCAGATCGAGCAGAATGCGCGCAAGCTCAAGGCCGGCAGCGATAAGCCGGAGAAGGACGACATCCTGACCGGGTTGACCGCGGTGATCACGGTGCGCGTGCCCGAACCGCAGTTCGAGGGTCAGACCAAGGAGGTCCTCGGCACCCCGGCGGTGCGTCAGATCGTCTCGAAGGCGATCGTCCAGGGGCTCGAGCAGCGCTACGCCTCGACGAAGCGCGAGGACAAGGCGCAGTCCGGTGCGCTCCTGGAGAAGATGGTCGCCGAGATGAAGTCGCGGATCGCGTTGCGCGCGCAGCGCGACACGGCGCGCCGCAAGAGCTCGCTCGAGAGCTCCTCGCTCCCGGCCAAGCTGATCGACTGCCGTTCGCGGGATGTCGCCGGCACCGAACTCTTCATCGTGGAGGGCGACAGCGCGCTCGGCACCGCCCGACCCGCGCGCGATAGCGAGTACCAGGCGCTGCTGCCGATCCGCGGCAAGATCCTGAACGTGCAGAAGGCCTCGGTCGCCGAGATGCTGAGCAACGCGGAATGCGGCTCCATCATCAAAGTCATCGGCGCCGGATCCGGCCGCGATTTCGATCTCGACTCGGCCCGCTACGGCAAGGTGATCCTGATGAGCGATGCCGATGTCGACGGCGCGCACATCCGCACCCTGCTGCTCACGCTCTTCTTCCGCTACATGCGGCCCATGCTCGAGGCCGGGCGCGTCTACGCCGCGGTGCCGCCGCTGCACCGGGTGATCGTGCAGAATGCCGGGCGCACGCCGAACGACGTGGTCTATACGTACGGCGAGAAGGAGCTGAGCACCCTGCTCGCCGACCTGCGCCGCCGCGGCAAGAAGTACGTCGAGCCGATCCAGCGCTACAAGGGCCTCGGCGAGATGGATGCCGATCAGCTGGCCGAGACCACGATGGATCGCGAGCATCGCACCCTGCGTCGGGTGCGGATGGAGGATGCGCACCTGGCCGCGCAGATGTTCGAGCTCCTCATGGGCAACGAGGTCGCACCGCGCAAGGAGTTCATCGTCGAGAACGCGAGCGACCTCGACCGCGAGCGGATCGACGCCTAAGGTGTGACCATGCGCAGTCACGTGATCGATCCGGCGAGACCGAGGTTCCTGCTCCTCGACTTCCTGCGCATCATCGGTGCCGTCGCGGTGCTGTTCTACCACTACACGGCCAGGCAGCACGGCGCTTGGGGCGTGGCGCCGAGCGACGAGTTCCCGATCCTCTCGGGGTTCGCCGCATACGGATTTCTCGGCGTGCACCTCTTCTTCCTGCTCAGCGGCTTCGTAATCTTCTTCTCGACCGAAGGCAGAACCGTGGGGCAGTTCGTCGCTGCTCGTGTGTCGCGCCTCTACCCGGCCTACTGGGCGGCGGTGATCCTCACGTCGATCCTGCTCGTCTACATCGCGCCGCAACTCGGGCGGAACCTGTCGCTGACGCAGATCCTCACGAACCTCACCATGGTGCAGTCGTTCTTCGGGGTCGCGCACGTCGACGGTGTCTACTGGACGCTGCCGGTCGAACTGCTCTTCTACACGATGATCGCATTGCTGATCAGCGTGAAACTCACCGAGGCCAAGGTGTACGGGTTCGCGTTCGGCTGGCCGGTCGTCGCGGCCGTCGCCCAGCAGTTCGACAACGAGATCCTCAAGATGCTGCTCTCGCCCGTGTACGCGTCGCTCTTCGCGGGCGGCATGGTGCTCTATCTGCTGCACTCGCGCGGGCACAGCATGCTCCGGTGGATGCTGCTCATCTTCAATGCGCTGCTCGCCACCGAGCAGATGGTGCGCAACGAGATGCCCGCGCGCCAACTCCGGCTCACCGGGCACGTACTGTCCGAGCCCGTGGGCGTGCTCATCATGCTCGGGATCTTCGCCGCCGTCACGCTCATCGTGCTGACGCCGCTGAAGCACCGGGGGTGGGCGTGGATGTCCTACGCGGGGGCGTTGACGTTTCCGCTCTACCTGGTCCACGAGTACTGGGGCTGGTGGATCATCAGCATCTCCCACGAGGCCATCGGGAAGTGGGGCGCACTGGCGGCTGCGATCGTGTTCAGCTTCGCGCTCGCCATCGTCCTCGAACGCTGGGTCGAGCGGCCGCTGCGGCCGCGCCTGCGCGCCGGGCTGCTGCGCTCGTTCGAGGCGATCCGGCCGGCGGCGGAGTCATCCGGGAAATAGTCGGGGCGACGCCGGACCTCTGCGTCGCCTCGGGGTGCCTGGCCCGGAATCGCGGAAGTGTGCGAGGATCGGCGCATGGACGCTAGTCGAGGTCGACGAGCAAGCAGCTTCTTCGCGAGTGCGGGAGTCCTTGCGGCGCTGCTCTGCAGCGGATGCGTGGCGGGTGAGTTTCAGAAAGATGTGACGACTCCGACTGGGAATCCCGCGCCTGGCGAAACCCCGGCATCGCTGCCCGGGGCGAATGAATTCGGGGCGCCGGGCGCACCCGGCTGCGCGCCGGCCTCGCCGATTCTGCGGGGGGAAGTACTGGGGACCTCGAGAGTCTCCGAGGTTTCGGCGTTCGGCCTGCTCTTCGTCGGGGAGGATGGGCTGACGCACCGAGAGCAGCTGAAGCTCGTCACCCGGATCACCGGCAGCGGTGACTTCTCGGCTCGGCTGCGCGATCCAGACGGCACGTCGCACTCGTTGGCTTGGGGACCGAAGGATCATTTCGGCTCGAGCAATTACGCGCGCCCCGGCGACGAATGGGGAATGGGGCTGGATTTCGACCGTCCGGGCTGCTGGAATCTGCAGCTGTTCCGCGGGGCTGCGCACGTCGCCGACTTCTGGTTGCCAGTCTCCTGAGAGCACGACTCAATCGTCAGTTCGTGGTGCCAATCGTGGACATTGTGAGACAGACTGACGACTGGAACTCCCAGGTGTGATGCGTGGCCTACGGGGCCGAACCGATGAATGCTGCGGCGCCGTCGATTGGGACACCACTCCCATCGCGCTTGCCGAGCGCCTCCGGAAGCTTGCGCGCACTGCCGTCCGCGGAGAGCGCGCGGGGCTCGCCGGTGCCGACCCAGGCGCAGGCGAGCTGATCCTCGCCCTTCAGGAAGCGCTGCGCACGCACGCCGCCGGTGGCGCGACCCTTCGCCGGATACTCGGACCACTCCGAGACCTTCGCCGTGGCGACGTCCGTGCCCGGCAGCGTGAGGGAGCTGTCGGCGATCGTGACGACGCGGGCCTCCGCGCCCGCAGCCACCGCGCCGCCGAAGATCACGCGAGCACCCGCGCCCAGCTTCATCCCCGCCATGCCGCCTGCCGGGCGGCCCTGCGGGCGCACGGAAGCGGTCGGGAAGCGCAGCAGCTGCGCATCGCTCGTCACCGCGGCGAACTCGGCTCCGTCCGGTGCCGGGAACGCGGCGACCAGCTGATCGCCGGCCTTGAGCCCGATCACCTCGAACGAGGGTTTCGCCGGCAGATCCTGCAGGATGACGCGCTTCACGACACCCTCGGCGGTGAAGAGCCCGATCGGCTCGGGGGCGTCGATCGGGGCAAGGCCGACGACGCGCAGCTTCTTGTCGGTGATGCCGAGATACTCGGTGAGGCGCACGCCGGCCGAGAATGCGATCGACGCGGCGGGGACGAGGGGCAGGTCGACCGGGGTGAAGCGATGCAGCGTCCCATCGCTCAGGATCGCGCCGAACTCGCCCCGTACCGTGCCGGCGGCGGCGGCGGACACGGCCCCGTGCTTGGTGGCGCGTGAGGCGCTGCGATTCGAGCCCTCGGACTCCGGATCGCGATCGATGCGCAGCGCGCGCCCGGTCGCGGAGAGCAGAACGCTGCAGGGGGTGTCGGCTACCTCGAGCGATGCACCGCCCGCCGCGGATGCGCGCGCCGGCCGCGCCACGGCGCCGGTCAGCACGGTGCGGCGGGGCGTCCCATAGGCATCGGCCGCCTCGTCGAGCTCCGTCGTGACCACTTCGTGCAGCTTCGTCTCGCTGCCCAGGATCTCCTGCAGCGCCTCGATCTCTGCGCGCAGCTGATCCCGCTCGCCCTCGAGCTCGACGCGCGAGAACTTCGTGAGACGGCGCAGACGCAGCTCGAGGATGTATTCGGCCTGCGGCTCCGAGAGGTCGAACACCTGCATCAGGCGACCACGGGCGGACTCGGCGTCATCGCTCGTGCGGATGAGCTGGATCACCTCGTCGATATCGAGGATCGCCACGAGCAGACCTTCGACGAGGTGCAGGCGCTCCTTGCGCTTGCGCAGGCGGAACTCCGAGCGTCGCGTCGCCACCGCGAGCCGGTGAACCAGGAGGCCGCGGCGCATCTCCCGCAACCCGAGGGTCTGCGGCTGCCCGTTCACGAGCGCGTTGTTGTTGATGCCGAAGGAGTCCTCGAGGGGGGTGTGCCGGTAGAGCTGCTCGAGCACCGCTTCGGGGCTGAAGCCGGTCTTCAAGGAGATGACGAGGCGCAGCCCGTTCTTGCGATCGGTCAGATCCGCGACGTCGCTGATCCCTGAGAGCTTCTTCGCCTCGACGCCCTGCTTGATC
>CAMFIY010000210.1 GCA_945952575.1 uncultured Leucobacter sp. | reverse complement strand
TGAGAAATCTCTCAGAGTTAGAGATATATCACTGCCTAGATATCCCGAATGGCGAACCCTCGCATGTTGCAGCGAATGCAACTGTTGACACTTGCAAACGAGGACTATTGGTCTCGGTCGGGCTGGTCCGCTCTGACCCTAACAGCGAGATCACGCGCCTCCCAAGATCCGACTTGACTCGGTGATGCACTATCCCATACTTTGTTGCATCTAATGCAAGATTTTGGGAGCTCTCCAGCCGCACTTCGACTGCTCACCTCGGCGTTGAACGTCGCTTTGGCGAACCCGGAGCAGCAGGTCTTCGACGCGATGATGGACGGCTGGCGGAATCAGCAGCTGTCGCGAGGGCTCCGTGAGCAGACCATCCAGAACCGCGTGGCGACGGTGGCCCGCTTCCGGGAGTTCGCGGACAAGCCGCCGTGGAAGTGGACGGTCGCTGACGTTGACGAGTTCACAAGGGAAGCCACCGATCGCAGGCTGGCGCTGTCCACTCTGCGTCACCACCATGGCGCAATCCGCGGGTTCTGCGACTACCTGACGAATCCGTTGTACGACTGGATGGAGATCTGCGAACGGGAGTTCGGCGAGATCCCGTCGCAGGTGTGCTTGCCATGGAACACGGTCGCGCATCGGTTGAGTTCGAGGGCGACGGAAAGCGCCGGCCGTTCACCTACGACGAGGTGGAGCGCCTGTTCGACACCGCTGACGCCCGGGTTGAGTTGCTCGTGAGCTCGGGACGAAAAGGCGCGCTCGGGGCGCTGCGGGACGCGCAGCTGCTGAAGACGGTCTACGCGTTCGGGCTGCGCCGCACCGAGGTGGTGATGCTCGACACCGTCGACCTGCACCACAACGCCAAGATGCGCCAATGGGGACGCTACGGTGCGATCCACGTGCGGTGGGCGAAGGCGGCTGGCGGCGGCGCTCCTCGTCGTCGCACAGTGCTGCTGGTGCCGGAGTTCGACTGGTGGGTGCCGGGCATGCAGCAGTGGCTCGAACAGGCCCGGGAACGGTTTGCGCCCGGTGACGACCTCGACGCGCTCTGGGTGACCGAGCGACGCACCCGCCTGTCCGCCGGCTATCTCGACCGGAGGTTCGCGGAACTGCGGGACGAGGCCGGCCTGTCGAAGGATCTGACGCTGCACAGCCTCCGGCATTCCTACGTCACGCACCTGCTCGAGTTCGGCTACGCCGAGCGATTCGTGCAGGAGCAGGTCGGGCACATGCACGCGTCGACGACGTCGATCTACGCCTCCGTCAGTTCGGACTACAAGAACCGGGTGCTTGCAGAGGCATTGAAGGCCCTCATCGAAGGAGAAGCGGAATGACCGTTGAACTTGAGACCGGATGGAACCTGCGCAGCGTGATGGCGTCACGCGGCATCTTCCAGACCTCCAAACTGAGACCTCTGCTTGAGGAGCGCGGCATCGGCCTCTCCCGAGAGCAGGTCTATCGGCTGGTGACGCAACCGCCGCAACGGGTGCGTCTCGACGTCCTCGCCGCACTCTGCGACGCGCTGGAGTGCTCCCTCGACGATCTTGTGACGATCACCCGCCGCGAGGCCGCGACCCCGATCGCCGTGGGCGAAGAAGCGACTCGCGGGTCGATCGGCGATCTCAGGCCCGTTCGCGCCACCATCCGCCGTCCACGCACCAAGTAGACCGTCGTGGCCAAGCCGCCGCAGGAGCCGCGTGTCGCAGAGGTCGTGATGCTCATCCAGTGGGTCGCGATCGAGATCCCGACGGAACGTCTCGTTGAGATCGTGAGCACGGTCGCTCCGGTGCCGCTCACGCAACGCCTGCTCGAGCTCGCTCTCCTCAAGCAACCCGGAGTTCTCGAAGGACGTCACGCGAATGTGCCTGTGACGGTTCAGGACCTTGCGCACGCGCTCGTCGCCGAGGGCGCGAGTCGGGTTGTCCTGCCGACGTGCGAGTCGTGCGGCCGTGCTGTCCGCATGCCGCACAAGACGCCGAGCGGCGGACGTCGCTGCTCCCGCTGCGAACGGAACGCCAGATCCGTCGCATGCGCGACCTGCGGCCAGGTGAGGCCGGTGCAGCGCACCATCGACGGGAAGCGGTACTGCCGTGAATGCTGGCGTGCTGATCCCCGTTCCTTCGACCATTGCTCCCGGTGCGGTCAGCACGCGACCATCGTCGTCCGTCGCCCCGAGCTCGTCTGCCTGGCCTGTTACACCGCGCCAGTCAAGACCTGCGGGCTCTGCGGAGAGCCCGGCCGGGTCGCATCCCATCTCGACGGGCGACGCGTCTGCGCCCGCTGCTACTACGCGATGCGCACGCCGCAACCCTGCCCTGAATGCGGGCGCAAGGTGTTCCTCACCGGGTTCATGAACGACCAGAAGGTCTGCGCGGATTGCGCCGGCACGCCGATCACGATGGCGTGTCCCGGCTGCGGTTCAATCGAAGAAGTGCGCAAGCATCGCCTCTGCGCCGAGTGCCGCCGCCCGATCACCATCCAGCGACTCCTCTGCGATGAGGCCGGTGATATCCGCCCGGAGCTTCAGCCTCTTGCTGACTACCTGCTCACGCACCATGGCAAGGCGAATTCTCTGGAGCGGTGGCAGCACAAGAGCAAATGTGCCGCCGTGCTCCGCGAACTCGCCGAGGGAACCCTGCCTCTCGCCGCCGACGCGATCATGACCAGAGCCCAGTCGGGGCAGTCCGTGGCATTCCTCCTTTCGCTGCTGGTTCGCTCCGGCGTACTGCCGGAGCTTGACGTCGAGGCCGCGCGCTTCGACCACTGGCTCGAGAACTGGCTATCGGAGGTTGGGCACGCCGAAGACCGGCTTGTCCTGCGCCGGTACTGCACCTGGGAGTTGCTCCGTTCGACGCGCGCATTCCGGGCGGTGTCTCGCGGCCCGTCGAGCCCTGCGGCTGGCTTCCAACGGCAACGCGCAGCGCTCAAGTACTGTGCCGCGCTCCTGCACGAAATCCGATCGCAGCGCGAGACGCTCGCCACCTTCCCCCAACGCCGCCTCGACGCGTTCCTCACGGACTCCCCGAGTCAGCGGGACGCGTTGGCACCATTCACCCGCTGGTTGCGACGCCACCAGTTGAGCACCCTACGCGTCGAGTTCCGGCCGAGTCGCCTCGAGGGCCGGCACTACGAGTCCGACCATCGATGGCAGATGGCCCGTCGATTCCTCACCGATTCGGACATGGACTCGAAGACCCGTGCTGCGGGCCTGCTCGTTCTCCTCTACGGCATTCAGCTCACCCGCATCATCACCCTCACCCGCGATCAGGTCGACGCGACCTCCCAGCCCGTGAAGCTCACTATCGGGGCGGAACCTATCGAGCTCCCCAAGATTCTCGGAGACGCGATCATCGACCTGGTCGACGCGTCGATGCGCCATCCCGAAGGATGGCTATTCCCCGGCAGAAACCCGGGGCTCCATCTCACCCCGGGGCCGATCAGTCGCCGCCTCCGCGCCGAAGGGCTCCGCTCCGGAAGCGCCCGGACGACCGCCCTCATCGAACTCACCCGGCAGATGCACCCGCGGATCGTGTCCGACTTGCTCGGCATAACGCCGGCGTCGGCCGCCGCGTGGTCGCGCCTCGCCAGTGGGGACTGGTCCGACTACCCAAAGATCCGCTCGGTGTCCGACTGACAACGAAGCTCAGCCCAGCAGCGCCTTCGCCGCGTCGGCGAGCGTGCCGGTGGTCGGCTGGTAGTACGCCCATTTCCCGCGCTGCTCGCGCGTGACGAGGCCGGCCTCGACGAGCAGCTTCATGTGGTGGGAGATCGTCGGCTGCGACAGGCCCACGGGGTCGGTGAGGTCGCAGACGCACATCTCGCCGGCGCTGCTCCCGACGATCATCGAGAGCAGCTTCACCCGCGTCGGGTCGCCGAGGGCCTTGAAGACCTTCGCGAGGTCGTGGGCGGTGCCGTCGTCCATCGCCTGGCCGGGGGTGCAGCAGGAGTCGGCGCTGGTGTCGATGGTGACGGGCAGTGCGTTCATGGCTCTATTCTGCCCGACGTATTGACATCTGTCGATATGAGCGTCAGGATCGTCTTGTCTCACATCGAAGAACGTCAATGCATGGAGGTCGCAGTGAACCCTGTCGTCGTCATCGGTGCTGGTCCGCAGGGACTGGCCGCCGCAGCCCATCTGATCGAGCGGGGGCTCGAACCGCTCGTCCTGGAGTCCGGCGACGCCGCCGCTTCGGCTGTGGCCGAATGGGGCCACGTGCGCTTGTTCTCGCCGTGGACGGAGCTCACCGACCCCGCGTCGCGACGTCTGCTGGAGCCGACTGGATGGTCGGCCCCGACGCAGGGCTACCCGACCGGCGCGCAGTGGATCGAGCGGTACCTCGCGCCCCTCAGCAATGTGCTCGGCGACCGCGTGCGCTACGGGACGCGGGTCGTCGGCGTCGGCCGGGAGGGCCGTGACCTCTCCGTCGACGCCGGCCGCGCCGAGCAGCCCTTCGTCGTCCACGTCGAGCGCGCGGACGGCACCGAGGAGCGGATCGAAGCGCGTGCGGTGATCGACGCTTCGGGCACCTGGCGCACTCCGAGCCCTGCCGGAGCTGACGGGCTGCCCGCGCTCGGGGAACGCGCTGCAGTCGATGCGGAGCTCCTGGAGCATCGCATGCCCGCGATCGAGGACGCGACCGCGCTGGCTGGCCAGCACATCGTGGTGGTCGGCAACGGCCACTCCGCCGCGACGACGATCGGTACGCTCTCTCGCGTGGCCAAGCGCGAGCCGGGGACGCGGATCACCTGGGTGCTCCGGCGCGGCGCGGTCGGCAACACCTTCGGCGGCGGCAGCGCCGACGAGCTGCCCGAGCGCGGCGCGCTGGGACAGCGGGCGAAGAAGGCCGTCGAGGACGGGCTCGTCGATCTCGTCACTGGATTCCGCACGGAGCAGGTCGTCATCGATGGCGGTCAGGCGGTGCTCATCGCGGAGGACGGCCGCCGGCTCGACCCTGCCGCTCGGGTGTTCGTCGCGACCGGCTTCCGCCCAGACTTGTCCTTCCTCTCGGAGATCCGTCTCGACCTCGACATGCGCCTGCAGGCCCCGTCGAAGATCGCTGCGGAGGTTGATCCGAACGTGCACTCGTGCGGCTCCGTGCGGGCCACGGGCGCTGCTGATCTCGCCCAGCCCGAGTCGGGCTTCTACATCGTCGGTGCGAAGTCCTACGGGCGTGCGCCGACGTTCCTGGCTCTGACCGGGTTCGAGCAGGTGCGCAGCGTCGTCGCCGCGATCGCCGGGGACCACGAGGCCGCCGAGCGCGTGGAGCTCGCTCTGCCGGACACCGGCGTGTGCGGAGGCTCCGGCCTCTTCGACGCGCCGGACGAGTCTGCCAGCACGGGATCGTGTTGCGCGCCGGCCCCGCAGCTCATCCAGCTCGGCGTGGGTTCGGCCTCGTAGGTTCACTACCCATTCGGTTCATGTCAGTGCTGGCTGTATAGTCAGTGTGTGCTGACTATTGCTCCACGTCTCGACGTCATGAACCGGCTCGGCCGGGCCATGGCGGACCCGA
>CAMFIY010000209.1 GCA_945952575.1 uncultured Leucobacter sp. | reverse complement strand
GCACTGAATTGCTCGGTTTCCGTTCGCGGAAGCCGAGCTGCGGCTTGCCGCAGCGACCCATCGGCACTGAATTGCTCGGTTTCCGTTCGCGGAAGCCGAGCTGCGGCTTGCCGCAGCGGGGCACGCGCACTGATCGCCCTCCCGCACCCGATACGATTGATCCTGTGAAGACATTCGACGTTCTGTTCGCCGAGCTGAGCGAGAAGGCCGAGTTGCGCCCGGAGGGCAGCGACACCGTCGCGCGCCTGGACGCGGGCGTGCACGCCATCGGCAAGAAGATCGTCGAGGAGGCCGCCGAGGTCTGGATGGCCGCCGAGTACGAGAGCGACGACGCCTGCGCCGAGGAGATCAGCCAGCTGCTCTACCACCTCCAGGTGCTCATGCTCGCCAAGGGGCTCAGCCTCGGCGACGTCTACAAGCATCTGTAGCGTCGGCTCCGCCGTGCCTGCGGGCGCGTGCCGGCCGGCGCGGGAACCGACACTTCACCCTCAGCTTCGGCCGACTGCGCTTGGCCACCACGGAAGGACACCCTCATGCTTCGCGTAGCGGTACCCAACAAGGGCTCGCTCTCCGAGATCGCCGCCGAGATGCTGGCCGAGGCCGGCTACAGCGGCCGTCGCGACAGCCGCAAGCTCGTGCACACCGACGCCCGCAACGAGATCGAATTCTTCTACCTGCGTCCGCGCGACATCGCGACGTACGTCGGATCCGGCGCGCTCGACGTCGGCATCACCGGGCGCGATCTGCTGCTCGACTCGGGATCGGAGGCGCGTGAGATCGCACACCTCGACTTCGGGGACTCGACCTTCCGCTTCGCCGGCCCCCGCGGATCCTTCTCGAGCATCGACGAGCTCGCCGGCAGACGCGTCGCGACCAGCTATCCGAAGCTCGTCGACGACTTCCTGCGGGAGCGCGGCGTCGAGGCGCGCACGGTCAAGCTCGACGGTGCGGTGGAGTCGGCCGTGCAGCTCGGCGTCGCCGATGCGGTCGCCGACGTGGTCTCGACGGGTGCGACGCTCGCCTCGGCCGGCCTCGAGATCTTCGGCCCGGTGATCCTCGAGTCGACGGCGGTGCTGATCGGCGGCCCCAACCGGCACGAGGGCGTCGATCGATTGCTGCGCCGCCTGCGCGGCGTGCTGGTCGCACGCAAGTTCGTGATCATGGACTACGACCTGGATGAGTCGAAGCTCGAGGAGGCGACGGCGGTCGCCGGCGGCATAGAGTCGCCGACGGTCTCCCCGCTGAAGGAGGAGGGGTGGGTCGCCGTGCGCGTCATGGTCACCGCGGACGAGGCGAACGAAGTGATGGACAAGCTCGCCGACCTCGGCGCCCGCGCGATCCTCGTCACCGCGATTCACGCGGCCAGGCTCTAGGGCCCCGCGATGGCTGTCGCAGTGCGGGTCATCCCGTGCCTGGACGTGGCCGCGGGCCGCGTCGTGAAGGGCGTGAACTTCCTGAACCTGCGCGACGCGGGCGACCCGGTCGAGCTCGCCGCCCGCTACGCGGAGCAGGGGGCGGATGAGCTCACCTTCCTCGACGTCACGGCCACGGTGGACGACCGCAGCACCACCCACGAGGTGGTGCGCCGCACGGCGGAGCAGGTGTTCATCCCGCTCACGGTGGGCGGAGGAGTGCGCAGCGACGAGGATGTCGCGCGCCTGCTCGCCGTCGGAGCCGACAAGGTCGGCGTGAACAGCGCGGCGATCGCACGACCGGAGCTGATCGGCGAGATCGCGGATCGCTTCGGCGCGCAGGTGCTCGTCCTGTCGCTCGACGTCAAGCGCTCAGTGGATCAGCCGAGCGGTTTCGTCGTGACGACCCACGGCGGGCGGCGCGAGAGCGGGCTCGACGCGCTGGAGTGGTGCCGCGAGGTCGTCGAGCGCGGCGCGGGCGAGCTCCTGGTGAACAGCATGGACGCCGACGGCACGCTCGGCGGCTTCGACCTCGAGGTCACCGCACGCGTCCGCGAGCTGGTCTCCGTGCCGGTGATCGCGTCGGGCGGAGCGGGCCGGCTCGAGCACTTCGCGCCGGCGATCGAGGCCGGCGCGGACGCGGTGCTCGCGGCGTCGGTGTTCCACGACGGCACGTTCACCGTCGGACAGGTGAAGCGGGCCATCGCGGATGCGGGGTTCGAGATCAGGGAGACGGAGACGCCGGCATGAGCGATATCGAACTCGACCCGGCGATCATCGACGGACTGGCTTTCGGCGCCGACGGCCTCATGCCGGCGATCGTGCAGGACGACGAATCCGATCAGGTCCTGATGCTCGCCTGGATGGATCGTGAGGCGCTGCGACGCACGCTCACGGAGGGCCGGGTGACCTACTGGTCCCGCTCGCGTCAGGAGTACTGGCGCAAGGGCGACACTTCGGGGCACACTCAGGTCGTGCGCGGAGTCGCGACGGACTGCGACGGCGACACGCTGCTCGTTCGCGTGATCCAGTCGGGGGCCGCGTGCCATACCGGCACGCGCAGCTGCTTCGACGGGCGCGAGATCCTCTGAGCGAGAGATGCAGCGCGTTTCTCGAATTCCGCTCGGGCGGCCGCTGCCGCGGGCGCCCCGCAGTGCCGGGCGGTCCTTCTGCGCCGGTAGGCTGATTCCGTGAGCCTGACGACGACCCGGGCGGCCTTCGACGCCGCCCGATCCACCCACTCCGTGATCCCGGTCTGCCGCGAGATCTTCGCCGACGCCGACACGCCGGTCAGCATCTACCGCAAGGTGGCGGCGAGCCGGGCGGGCACGTTCCTGCTCGAGTCCGCCGAACAGGGCGGCGTCTGGACCCGGTTCAGCTTCGTCGGCGCCGGCAGCTTCGGCGTCCTCACTGAGCGGGGGGGCCGCGCGCACTGGTCCCCGGATCCCGGGAAACAGGTCTCCGAGGAGCGGCTGCTGCCCGGCGGTGTCGGCGGGCTCGAGCCCGCCGAGGCGCTGCACGCGGTCTACGAGCGCTGGCGGCAGGATCCCGAGCCCGGGCTGCCGCCGCTCGCGAGCGGTTTCGTCGGATATCTCGGCTGGGACACCGTGCGCCAGTTCGAACGGCTGCCGAACGGTCCGGAGGAGGGCCCCGGCCTGCCGAGCCAGGCCATGAGCTTCGTCTCCGAGCTCGTGGTGATCGACCACCGCGAGGGGAGCGTCGTGCTGCTCGCCAACGTGCTGAACGACGCCCAGGCGAGCGGCGGAGCCGGTTCCGGGGATGGGGTGCGCGCACCCGATGATGACGACTGGGACGCGCGCTGGGCGGGAGCGCAGCAGCGTCTCGACGAGCTGCAGGCGGCCCTCGCCGCACCGCTGTCCTCGCCGCTCGGCGAGCTGGATCGCTCGGCGCTGCCCGAGGCTTCGCGCCGCACCGGAGAGGCCGACTATCTCGCCTCGGTCGAGCGTTCGAAGCGCTACATCGTCGACGGCGACATCTTCCAGGTGGTGATCTCGCAGCGATTCGACCTCGAATGCACCGCGGATCCGCTCGACGTCTACCGGGTGCTGCGGCACCTCAACCCGAGCCCCTACCTGTACCTGCTTCAGGCCGAAGACGCGCAGGGCCGCTCCTTCGCGGTGGTCGGGTCGAGCCCGGAGGCGCTGGTGACCGTCCAGGAGAGCGGTCATGTGATGACGCATCCGATCGCCGGATCGCGGCCGCGCGGGGAGACCGTCGACGAGGACCTGCAGCATGAGCGGGAGCTGCTCGCCGACGAGAAGGAGCGCGCCGAGCACCTGATGCTCGTCGATCTCGCGCGCAACGATCTGCTGCGTGTCTGTGAGGCGTCGAGCGTCGAGGTGACCGAGTTCATGCGGATCGAGCGCTTCAGTCACATCATGCACATCGTCAGCACCGTCGAGGGTCGGCTGCGCGCGGACCGGAACCCGGTCGACGCGCTGCGGGCGACGTTCCCGGCCGGCACGCTGAGCGGCGCGCCGAAGCCGCGCGCGCTGCAGATCATCGACGAGCTCGAGCCCGTGCAGCGCGGCGTCTACGGGGGAGTGGTCGGCTACTTCGGTCTGGGCGGGGCCGCCGACCTGGCGATCGCGATCCGCACGGCGACGATCCGCGACGGTATCGCGATGGTCCAGGCCGGTGGCGGCATCGTGGCCGATTCCGTCCCGGAGATGGAGGACCAGGAGTCGCGGAACAAGGCTGCGGCGCCCCTGCGGGCGGTCGCGATCGCGAACACGCTCACCCGTTTGGGGGACGTCGATGACTGAGGGCGGGGCGGCCGCCTCGAGCGCCGCGCCGAACCGAGCGAGGCGCAGCAAGTCGATCCTTCTGATCCTCATCCTGCTCACCGGCGCGGTCGCGCTGGCCGGCGCGACGCAGAACTGGGTGGACATCCGCCTGATCCCCGGGGAGGCGGCGGTCGATCGGCTCGGCGTCACCGGGCAGAAGCTGAACCCGTCGCTTTCGCCGATCGCGCTGGCCGCACTCGCCGCGGCGCTGGTGCTGACGATCGCCGGGCCCGCCTTCCGCAGGGTTCTCGGGGTGCTGGTGCTCCTGTTCGGTGCGGGCATCGCAACGCTGGGGATCAACGCGCAGAGCGCCCCGCGCGACGCCGCTCGCGGAGCGGTCGCATCGGCGACCGGTCTGACGGGGGAGGCGCAGTACACGGTGGTGGCCTCGGTCGTCACGACCCCCTGGCCGCTGATCGTGACGGTCTGCGGCATCGTGCTGGCGCTCGCGGGACTCGCCGTCGTCCTCGTCAGCGGGCGCTGGAAGTCGGGCGGGCGCAAGTACGAGGCGCAGTCGGCGCGGAGCGCGCGGGGCCCGAGTGAGGACGGCCCTGATCGGATCGCCGACTGGGATGCGCTCAGTGACGGCGACGATCCCACGCGAGCGCCGTGACGGCTGCACGGACGGGCCGGATCGCGGCGGGGATGACCCCGGATCCGCCGGTCAACAGGTAGGCTAGACCAGACCCATCAGTTTCGAGGAGATACATGAGTACCCAGCACGGAGACCCTGGTCACGGCGATTCGCCCGCGGCATGGACGGCGGTGGTCGTCATGCTGGTCGGAATCGCCGCCGGCACGATCGCGTTCTTCCTGCATCAGGCCTGGCTCGTCTGGGCGTGCGTCGGTGTCGTCGTCGTGGGTGCGCTGCTCGGCTTCATCCTCTCGAAGGCCGGTTTCGGCGTCAACGGTCCTCGGTACACGCCGAAGACCCACGAGTAAGGTGCTCGAACAACTGCTCGCGGGTTCTCTCGAGGACGCGCGAGCGAGACGGCAACTGAAACCCGCTGCGGTAGTCGAGGCCGAGGCGCTCGCACGCCCGGCGGCGCTCGACGCGCTCGAAGCGCTCGCTCCGGCTGAGCACATCCGTGTCATCGCCGAGGTGAAGCGCGCGAGCCCGTCTCGCGGCGACCTCGCGGACATCCCCGAGCCGCAGACCCTCGCGGCGCAGTACGAGTCCGGCGGGGCCAGCGCGGTCAGCGTGCTCACCGAGGAGCGCCGCTTCAAGGGCTCCCTCGAGGATCTCGAGGCCGTGCGCAAGGCGGTCAGCATCCCGGTGCTGCGC
>CAMFIY010000208.1 GCA_945952575.1 uncultured Leucobacter sp. | reverse complement strand
ATCCGCCGGTGCTCAACGGCAATAATGCCGGTGCTCAAAGCTCCAAATACTCAGCTGTCTTAGAGCATGCGGATGAGGGCGCGTTTCTTCATCAGGTAGGCCGGCGTCTCCATCACACCGTCAGCGTGCTGCTGCTCGAGCTCAGCGATCGCATCCAGCGTCATCTGTCGCTGCTCTTCCCGGCTGGCCCCGGCGATGGAGGTCTCCTCACGAATCCGCATGAAGGGGATAGTAGACGGGTGGCCTGACATTCCCGATCAGGGTGCCGTCGCAGCGCGGGCATTCCCACCATGTTCGCCAGGGGATCATGACCGGGCTATCGCAATGCGGGCACGAGGGAGCGTTGGGTGGGATCAAGTCATCGCCGAACATCTTGGGACGCTGCAGGTGAAGCGCAAGCTGGGTAACCAGCGCTGATCTGACCGAGCCTCAGGTGTTCTTCTTCTTAGAGGGCCAAACTCGGTGATGGGGATCCCACCAGAGCACATGAAAAACGTGCCTGCGCATTACGCCATAGAGCCTTCCTCTACCGGTCGTGCGCAATCTCACAAGCTCATCCTCGTCATCGCGAGAGATCTCTACCAGCCGCCTCTGCGCATGATCTGGGACGCTCGGGACCTCGTGCTTCTTAGCATGGTCGCTTCCGGGCGAAAAGAGTTCGCCGATCCGCATGGATTCGAAGGACCGAAGCTTGTCGATCAGCATTACAACCGATCGATTGTCGAGAACGTTGCTCAGGTGCTCCCACTTGATGTCTATTTCGCTGAATCGCCACACTAAGTGCTGATCATTGAAATCTGCGTCGATCCAGCTGACCTCAGGGACTCGCTTCTTCGACGCCTCAAATCGTGGGGTTGGTGGAGTCTTCTTTCGTGACCATCCTCCCTCAGGAACTGGCGACTTGGCCTGCTTATTTTTCGTAGCCATCGAGCCGCTAGCGCAGGCCGTGATAGTACTCAAACATCATGGCCGGCGTGATCTCGTTCTGAGATCGGCTGCCGTCCGGAACACCCTCCCTCGCGATACGCCAAGGATCTTCGCGGTGAGTGAGTTCACTGAGCTGCTGCGCTGTGAACCCCGCGTACGTATCGAGGACTGCATCGACAGACGAAGATTCATCTGCGTTGAGCTTGTTCGCGTAGCCGCCGGGAACCGAGCTGACCGTGAACTGGCGACGGTGAGCGTCATAGAGCTCGTAGACGACGGGACCGTTAGCCCATGCCTGAATCTTCTCGGGAAAGAGAGGCTGCTCCTCCCAGACAAGGTGCCAAGCCTGGGAATAGTAGGCCAGCTTCTGGAGCTTCATCGCGGTCATGGATCCGCGACGATCGAGGATGTATGCGCCTACATCAAGTACTCTCGCCATCACAAACCTCCCCAGAATATTGAGAATCGACCTAGACCGATTTTACGTTACGTGTGATTTGCCCTCAATGATGCTAGCGACCACTGACATTCGCGTGTCGCGAACACCGCAGGATCCCGGGTGCCTCGGTTCAGAGCTGCGGGCGGCGTGCTATTCGTCTCTGAACCACGCAACCGGGAGTGCTCCGTCCGGGATCTTGACCGCAGCCTTCGCCGCTTCCCAGTTGGGGCCTTCGCCGGTCACCGTGGCGGACTCGTAGTCGTCCAGATTGCGCTCGTGCGCGGGTACGTGGTTCGCGGCGTCCAGGGCGACGAGGAGTCGGGCTGTTACTGTGCTCATGCTTGAACCGTAGCCGGGACCAGCGACACGGCGTCTTCTGGGGTGTGGTTCGTGCCCACATTTTGCCCACATTCTCGCCGGACGGCACAGGAATAGGCAGGATCACGCGGCGGATAATCGTTGAAAACATGCCGAAATCTGAGGCGCGGCGTGGCGATATTGGAATCACGACTTCTTCAGCGGATCGGGATCCAGCTACGTCATCGGCAAGGCCGTCGCCACCGAGGATGAGGACTGGGATTTCTGAAATACCTGATCAGGGCAGAAAAGTAATCGAGCCCCGCTGTGAACCGCATCCACTGGTGATGCGGTTCACAGCGGGGCTCGATTCGTTTCACCCAGATCTTGCCCGCCACCCCGCGACCTGCGATTCAAGCGGGCTACTCGACTCCCGCCTCGGACTCGCCGGAGCCCGCGAGCAGATCCTGCGCGGCATGCAGGCGGCGCTGCGTCCGCCGGTACTGGAGGAACTCGACGAGGTTTCCCAGGCAGACGATCACGACGACCGTGCAGAGGACGATCCACGATCCGCCCGCGAACCCGGCCGGCGAGAACGCGACGAGCAGGCCCGTGACCGCGAGCGAGATGACGACGGCGATGGCGTTGTTGATGAGGAAGTACGTGGCGGTGCGAGCGATGCGGAGGGGCAGGAGCGAGGTGGCCCACTCGGTGACGGCTCCGATGGCGAGACCCAGCGCCCCGGAGATGAGCACGGTGAGGGCCTGCTCCGCGAGCGTGGTGTCGGCGGCGTGCAGGAGAGCGAGCACGATCCCGATGACGACGCCGAGCATCCCGGATCTGACTACGGCCTGAGCGTTCATGTTGCGCCTCCCTTCCTAGAGCCCGAGCCGGTCGCGCAGGCGCTTGGCGTGGAACCTGGACACCTCGATGTCCCGTTCGCCGACGAGTCTGAGGACGTAGCGGGAGTTGAACCAGGGGACGATCTCTCTGACCTGGGCGAGGTTGACCAGCTCAGACCGGTTCGCCCGGAAGAAGCCGATCCCGCCCCAGCTCGTCTCGAACTGCTGCAGCGTGCCCCGGACCCGGATCGGCCCGGATGCAGTGTTCGCGATCAGTCCGTCGGCGCCGACGGTGATGCTCACGATCTCGCGCGCCGGAACCACCACGAACGCCTCGCCGCGCTGCCCGACGAGCGTGCGCTGCAGGGCGCCCCGACCCGCGACGCCGCTCACCAGGAGCCGCACGACGTCCATGTGGTCGAGCGCATCGAACACGATCGCTGGCGGGCCGTCCGGGGCGGGGAACCCGCGTTCGACGAGTGCGAGCTCGGCGCTCCCGTCGTCGCCCTCGGCCGCGCAGAGGATCCCGTGCGCCTCGAGTTCGCGCTCGAGTCGTTCCCGCAGCGCATCCGAGCAGATCAAACGCACCATCCGGCGGGCCCCCTTCCAGAGCGCATGCGGGTCACTCGGCGAGCCGTTCGACGATGAGCCGGAGCTGGACGAGCTCCTCGATCGCCCGCTCCCCAAACTCTAGCGACCCGTAGTTCGCGGTGTAGACGATCCCCTTCTTCGCGTCGTACAAGGCATAGGTGCCGGTCGAGCCGACCGCCCCGTAGAGCTCCCCCATCATGAACAGCATCGGCGAGAGCTCGGCGAAGCGGAACTGCATCAGCCCCATTCCGTAGCGGATCCCGGTCTCGAACTCGTGCTCGAACCGGGTGAAGGCACCCTTCATCCGATCGGACACCAGCTCGCCCGACACGAACGCGCGCATGAAGACGGAGAGATCCCGGGTCGTGCTCACCACGCCGCCTCCGGCCCAGTCGACGGTCAGCGCATTCCGTCGACTCAGGTCGATGCCGGCGGCGTGCAGCGGCATCATCCTCGGATGCGCGCCGGATGCGGTGAACAGGAAGCTGTCGTGCATGCCCAGCGGCGCGAATATGCGCCGCTGCAGCACCTCGGCATAGGGTGTTCGCTCGATCGCCTCGATCGCGAGTCCCAGCAGTACGTAGCCGGTGTCCGAATACGAGAACCGCTCGCCGGGCCTCCCGATCGGAGTCTGACCCTCCCGGCTGAACGCCACCAGTTCGAGCGGGGAGAACACGCGATCGGGGTCGGCCGCGATCGTCTCGAGCATCGTCGGCCCGGAGCGCACCGGGCCGTCGAAGTAGTCGGCGATGCCGGAGGTGTGGGAGAGGAGCTGGCCGATCGTCACCCGCTCCGCGTGGTCGACGCCGTCGACGACGAACAGCCCGTCGAGGACCCCGGTCCCCACTCGGCCGATCACCGGATCCGAGAGCGAGAGCCTCCCCTCGTCGATGAGTTGGCCGATCACGACGGCGAGCATCGTCTTGCCCACGCTCGCCGCGTGGAACGGGGCGTTCGCGTCGAGGGATCCGGCCGCGTCATCAAGGGCCGCGCCCGCCGCGTACTGATGCAGCGTCTCGTCGTCCATCGAGTAGGTGGCGAACACGGCGGCGGACACCGTGGGATCCTTCTCGACCGCCGCTTCCAGCCGATCCTGCACGGCCCGATCCACCTCGGCCCTCGACAGCGGGCGGTTCGCATAGGCCAGGATCCCGGCGCCCACGAGACAGACGGTGACGAACCCTCCCGCCGCCCCGAGCAGTATCTTCGTGCGTGTGCGCATCTCTTCCCCGCTTCATCGAATCCGTGGATGCAACGCTACGGAGCGCGTGGGCGCGGGGCGAGCGCATCGCGCCGACCGGTCACCGGGGCGGGGCGAGTGGCGCCCCGGAGCCCGCGAACGACCGGGCGCGGGCGGGACCGAAGATGGCGGCGAGGCCTCGCGCTCATGACCGCGGCGGTGGCGGAGGTATCGTCGGCGGCATTCGTCCCACCGAACTGGGGCGGCGGTGAACCCCACGGGGCTCTCTGCCGGCAGCAGAGAGGCCGGGAGAAAAGAGAAGCCCCTCCGCGGCCACAGGGCCGGGAGGGGCTTCGATTGATCGTGAAAAGATCAGATCGCGCGAATGTTCGCCGCCTGCAGGCCCTTCTGGCCCTGCTCGACATCGAACTCAACGCGCTGGTTCTCCTCGAGATCGCGACGGCCGCTGCCCTCGATGGCGCGGTAGTGCGCGAACACGTCCGCCGAGCCATCGTCCGGCGCGATGAAGCCGTAGCCCTTCTCTGAGTTGAACCATTTGACGGTGCCAGTGGCCATAACGTCATTCCTTCGGTGTTCAGGGCCGTGATGCGACCCGCGTGTCCGCAGCCGGTCAGCTTCGGAACTCTGTCGGCGCAGATTCGCAAGCCCTCGGGAGACAACAATGAGGTAGAACACTGAAGCCGAACGCGCGTGCAAATGAATGAGCGTCGATACCTGAATAGCCTAGCCGGAAAACGCCGGATCTCGCAGGGTTCGCATCGGTCCGCGTGATCGCCGGCCCGCATGGACACCGGGGAATCGGCCGAGCGGTAGCCTGGGAGGGTGAACGCAGCCCCCGACCCAGCGACCGCTGCGACCGTCGACCTGCTCCGGGAGCTCGTGCGCGCGGCCTGCGTCAACGACGGTTCCGAGGGATCCGGTCAGGAGATCCGCGCGGTGCGCGTGCTGCAGCGATTCCTCGCCGGGGCCGCCACCGCCGCGGGCGGTCGGGCGGAGATCCACGTCTTCGAATCGGCGCCCGGCCGCGCCAGCCTCATCGCCCGCGTGCGCGGCAACGATCCCGAGGCGCCTCGTCTCGGCCTGCTCGGGCACCTCGACGTCGTGCCGGCCGAGGCGGATCGCTGGACGCAGGATCCCTTCGGGGGCGAGCTCCTCGCCGGTGAGATCTGGGGCCGGGGCACGGTCGACATGCTCTATCTGACCGCCGCGTTCGCCACCGCCTTC
>CAMFIY010000207.1 GCA_945952575.1 uncultured Leucobacter sp. | reverse complement strand
CGGAGGCGGATCCCGAACCCGGCGAGGAGCTCGTCCCGGCGGAGCTCGCAGCAGCGAGCTGGCTCGAGCTCTGCAGCGACGCCTCGTAGCTCACGGCGACGACGACCGCGCTCAGCGTGGTGAGCACGGCGTAGAGGATCTTCTTCATGGGCGGGCTCCGTTCCGGCGGGCGGGTGGGGCGGGCGCGGCGGACACGGAGTCGCCGGCCGGGTCGATCGAGAAGAACTCGGCGTGTATCCGTCGCGCGGGGAATCCGGCGGTGCGGAGGTCGTCCCGCACGGCCGCCATCCAGAGCGGCGGGCCGCAGAGATAAACGTCGCAGTCGTCGACGCCGGGGGCGAGTCGACGCAGCAGCTCGTGGCCCTGCCATGCGGCGTGCTGCCCGTTGAGCCAGCCCGCCCCGGCCCGAGAACCGTCCAGCGCATAGTGGACGAGGCCGCGCTCGGCGACGAGGCGCCGGATCGCGCCGCGGCGCATCCGCTCCTCGGCGGAGCGGTCGCGAGTGATGAGCACCGCCTCGCCGGGTGCGAAATGCTCGGACTCGAGCAGCGAGATGAGCGGGGCCACCCCGGCGCCCGCGCCGATCATGAGCAGCTTGGGGGCGGTGCGGCGGGCTCCCGTCATGTGGCCGTAGGGCCCTTCGATGAGGACCCGCGTCCCGGGCCGCAGGCGATCCAGCCGGGCGGTTCCGTCGCCGACGCGCTTCGCAGAGATCTGCAGCTCCCGCCCGTTCGGCGCTGCGGAGAGCGAGAAGGGGTTCCCGCGAGTCCAGCCGTCGCCGTCGAGAAAGCGCCAGACGAAGAACTGCCCGGGCAGCGGGTTGAGCAGATGCAGATCGCGGCCGGCCATGCGCACGGTCACACCGCGGTCGCCGTCCGGGGAGACCGCGACCACGCGGAGACCGTGCCGTCGCGAGCGCCGGAGCGGAACGGCGATCCGGAACACGATCACGCACGCTGCGGTCGCGCCCCAGAGCGACCACCAGTAGACGGTCGCGGGGAGGCTCGTGACGAAGTCCTGGCCCGTCCAGAGCATGTGCGGCACGGCGAGGCCGATGCCGAGATAGCCGTAGAGGTGGAGCAGATGCCACGATTCGTAGCGGAGCCGGCGGCGACGCACGCGTGCCGAGCTCCACATGACGATGATGATCGCGACGACGCCGAGCACCGCGAGCAGCATGCCGGGGTAGTTCGCGACGAGATTCCACGACTCGGCGAAGACGTTCATCGCATCCTGCATCGCGTAGGCCGCGACGATCAGCGCCATGTGCGCGAGCAGGAGCGAGAAGGACCAGATGCCGGTCAGACGGTGCATCCGCGTCATCCCGGAACGGCCGAAGCCCCGCTCGAAGATCGGGACGCGCGCCATGAGGAGCACCTGGAGCAGCAGGAGATTCGCCGAGACGAGACCGGTCAGGCGGCCGATGCTCGCGACGCTCTCCGCATCGATCCCGGCGATGGCCTCGACCCCGCCGCCGGCGATCCAGAGGGCGAGGACGTAGAGGCAGGTCGCCCAGACGACGGTGATCGCGCCCAGGCGCCAGGCCGCGTCGGCGCGAGCGCTGACGCGGGAGGCCGAGCGCGCGCGATGCGGCGGTCGGGGGGAGGCCTCGATCAGGCGCGATGGACCCCCGACCGCTGCTGCGGCGTGCGGCTGTGACGACGATGCGGCCGGGCCGTGCATCGGGACGCTGGGTGTGCTCATACCTCCATCGTCGACAGACCCCTATGAATCAGCCCCGAGACGCGGGATCGGCCGAGTGATTCACGTCGAACTGTCATCCGGTTCATAGGAATCCGCTCGGCCGGGAGCGCGATGTGCCCCGGCGACTGCACCGTGCGGATCAGCCGACTGCGGTGAGGCGGACCGACTCGAGCTGCTCGGCGCGCGTCGGGGCGGGATGGACGGTGACCAGCTCATCCGCGTCGGCGAGCCTCGCGAACGCCGCCAGCTGCTCCCGCACCCGCTCGGGGCCGCCGATCGCGGTGTGCGTCAGCATCTCCCGGATCTGCAGGCCAGCCGGGGTATCGAACAGGAGTCCGGCCTCGTCCGCCGTCAGCGGCCGCTCCCTGCCCCGCGAGAGGAAGCCGCGCACGCGCTCGAGCTCGGCCCGGGTGAAGAGCAGCTCCGCGGCATCGTCGTCGGCGGCCGCGACGACGTTCACGCCGGCGCTCACGTACGGTTCGGGATGCGCTGCGCTCGGCACGTAGTTGTCCCGGTAGTGGCGCACCGCGGCCTGGAGCGCCTGCGGGGCGAAGTGCGAGGCGAAGGAATAGGGCAGGCCGAGTTGAGCGGCCAGATTCGCGCCGAAGAGGCTGGATCCGAGGATCGTGAGCGGGATCCGCGTACCGTTGCCGGGGTACGCGTTCACCGCATTCCGGGGCAGCTCTCCGGAGAGGTAGCGCTGGAGCTCGAGCACGTCGTTCGGGAAGGCGTCCGCCGCCGCGGCCGTCCGCCGCAGCGCCCGGAACGTGGCCCCGTCGGTGCCGGGTGCCCTGCCGAGACCGAGGTGGATCCGGCCCGGATGCAGCTCGGCGAGCGTGCCGAACTGCTCGGCTACCACGAGCGGCGAGTGGTTCGGCAGCATGACGCCGCCCGAGCCGAGGCCGATCCGCTCCGTGCGGGCCGCGATGTGCGCGATGAGCACAGCCGGAGCGCTCGAGGCGATGGTCGGCATATTGTGGTGCTCGGCGTACCAGATCCGGGTGTAGCCGGCCGCCTCGGCCATCCGGGCCAGCTCGACCGAGTGGGCGAGTGCGGCCCCGATGTCACCGTCGGCCTCCACCGCGGCCAGGTCGAGCAGGGAGAGACGCAGATCGGGCATGGACCCTACAACCGCGGGCTCGGGCGCGTTATTCCGCGGATCCCTGCCCGACCTCCCGATGCTCCGACACCGCGCGCGATGCGGCCTGGATGTGCTCGACCGTGAGGCGCACCGCTTCCTCGGCGTCCCGGCGGGCGACGGCCGAGACGATGTCCTGGATCTCCTTGAGGGCGTGCTCGCCTCGGCCAGGGATCGAGAGCGAGTTCGACTGGGCCAGGGTGATCCGTTGTCGAAGCCCGATTGCGACGCGGTGCAGCTCGGTGTTCTCGGCTCCCTCGAACAGCACATCATAGAACGTCGACTTCGCCTGGATCATGCCGGGCGGATCGTCGACGAACTGTGCGAGCTCGTCGACCGCCGCCTGGAGCTCTCGCACCAGGCGATCTGAGGCGCGCTCGACGAAGAGCCGTGCGGCGAGGCCCTCGAGCTGAGCCCGTACCTCGTAGATGTCCTCCGCCTCGCGGGCGGTCAGGCCGGCCACGATCGTGCCGCGGCCCTGCATCGAGCGGACCAGCCCCTCGGACTCGAGCTGCCGGAGCGCCTCACGGACGGTCGCCCGCGAGGCGGTGGTCGCCTCGCAGATCTCGCGTTCGATCAGTTGCGTGCCGGGAGCGAGCGCAAGGCGGAAGATCGCGTCGCGCAGATACTCGGCCACCTGATCGCGGATGAGCGTGGGCGGGCGCCGGATGGTGCTTTCGGGAAGCGTGAAGGTAGTCACGCGGTTCATTCTATGCCAGAAATTCTGATCTGTCAGACACTTGACATGTCAGACAGCAGACGCATAAGGTGACGGGCAGGGCATTCGCGAAGAAGGGTGATGCAGTGAACGTTTCGGCTCAGCAGGTGGCGGGTTCCGCCGTGGACGGCGTCATCGAAGACATCGGCCTGTATCGTCAGGTGCTCGGGGCGTTCATGACAGGCGTCACCGTCATCACGACGCTCGATCAGGAAGGCCGGCAGCGGGGGATCACCGCGAACTCGTTCACCTCGGTCTCGCTGGATCCGCCCCTCGTGCTCTTCTGCGTCGACTACCGCGCCGCGAGCTATGAGACGTTCCAGAATGCCGAGGGCTTCGTCGTGCACATCCTGGGGTCGGAGCAGCAGGAGCTCGCCCGCACCTTCGCCTCCAAATCTGAGCAGAAGTTCGCGGGTATCACGACCGCGCCCGGCGTCTCCGGCGCCCCGATCCTGCCCGGAGTGCACGGATGGCTGGACTGCACGCTGCACGACGTCGTGATCGCCGGCGACCACGCGATCGTCATCGGCGAGGTCCAGCGCTACAGCGCCGAGCCGGCCCGGCCGCTGGGCTTCTACCAGGGCCGCTTCTTCGGCTTCAACAACGACCAGGAGATCGGGTCCCTGATCCCGCACTCTGCGCCGATCGCAGTCGGCTGGATGATGCAGTCGCAGGGCGGAGCGATCGTCGCCGCGCGCACCGAGTCAGGGTTTGCGCTGCCGAGCAGCCGGCTGCGCGCCAATCAGATCCACTCCGAGGCGCTCATCGCCGAAGCCGGCTCGCTCTTCGACACTCTCGCAAGCGTCGAGTTCCTGTACTCCGTATACGAGGGCGGCAACGACCAGCTCAGTCTGGTCTATCGGGGACAGGTGTTCGCGGATGCGGCCGAGATCGAGAAGGCAGGGTTCGTCTGCCTGGATCCGGGGCGCGTGGATCCCGCGGCGTTCACGAGACCGGGCGAGGCGGCGGTGGTCGGGCGCTACCTCGAGGAACTGGTCGGCGAGCGCTTCGGCGTCTACGCAGGCACGCTCGCCGAAGGGTCCATCGCCCGGGTCGCCGACGTCGCCGCCGACACCAGATCCAACGACGACAACGAGTAAAAGGAGTACCAACGTGCGCGAACTGCCTGACGGAATCGATGCGAGCCTGGCCGCTGAGGCCGCCGACCGCGGCGTGCAGCTCTTCATCGACGGTGAGCACCGGCCCGCCCGTTCGGGTCGGACCTTCGAATCGGTCGACCCGTTCTCGGCCGAGCCCTGGCACCTCGTCGCGGACGCTGACGAGGCCGACATCGAGGACGCCGTGGCTTCCGCCCGCCGCGCTCAGCGCTCCTGGGCGCGCACCCCGGCCTACGAGCGATCGCGCGTGCTGCTCGCCGTCGCCGACGCGATCGAGGCGCGGGCCGAGGCGCTCGGCGTGCTCGACACGCTCGACAACGGCAAGCTGCTGCGCGAGACGAGTTCTCAGGCGTCGGGCGTCGCCCACTCCCTGCGCTTCTCAGCGGGCAACGCCGAGAAGATCGAGGGTGTGACCGCACCGGCATCGAAACCCAGAGTGCACGCCATGACCGTCCGAGAGCCCATCGGGGTGATCGGTGTCATCGTGCCCTGGAACTCGCCCGTTCCGCTCCTGATCTCCGCAGCGGCCCCGGCGCTCGCCGCGGGCAACGCGGTGGTCGTGAAATCCTCCGAGGACGCGGCCGCATCGATCGCCGCATTCGCGGAGGTCGCCTGCGCGGCGGGTCTCCCCGCGGGCCTGCTCAACGTCGTCTCGGGGCGCGGCCCGGCCGCCGGCGACGCGCTCGTGCGGCATCCGGAGGTACGCAAGATCGTCTTCACCGGTGGCGATCACGTCGGCCGGAAGGTCGCCGTGGCGGCCGCCGAGCGGCTCGTTCCGGTGATGCTCGCGCCCGGCGGCAAGTCGCCGCAGACCGTGGTCCCCGACGCGGATCTCGATCTTGCGACGAAGGGG
>CAMFIY010000206.1 GCA_945952575.1 uncultured Leucobacter sp. | reverse complement strand
GCCGGTATGCGTTCGGTGCGCAACCCACCGTCGCCAAGTGGAACCTCGCACGCTTCGCCGAGTCGTTGCTTCCGCTCCTGGATCCTGACGGCGATCGCGCCGTTGCGCTGGCGGAGGACGCCCTGGCCGGGTTCGATCGGGTGTTCTCGGAAGCCTGGACGGCCGGCATGCGGGCGAAACTGGGGCTGCGTGATGCGCCGGCTGCGCCGGGGCGAGAGCTGGCAGAGGAACTGCTCGCACTGCTCGGTGAGAGCGGCGCCGACTACACGGGGACCTTCCGCCAGCTCACGCGCGCAGCGATGCGCGAGCGTGGCGGCGATGCGCTCGTCGTCGCCCGATCCCTGCTCGGCGGCGGAACGGTCGCCGGGCAGGCCCGGGCGGGCTCGTGGCTGGACCGCTGGCTCGCGGAAGATCCGGATCCCGTGCTCATGGCACGGGAGAACCCCGTCTCGATCCCGCGCAACCACCTGCTCGCCGAAGCGCTGGAGGCCGCGACGGACGGGGATCCCGCACGCTTCGTCGACCTGCTCGAGGCGGTCACGCACCCCTACGAGGAGCGGCTCGAGTGGGCGCGTTTCGCGGAGCCCGCGCCGCCGGATGCGGGGCGCTTCGTCAGCTACTGCGGGACGTAGAGGCGGAACGGTGGTCGGGCGCCGGATCCACCATCAGCGCGTGACGAACGGCGAGCATCTCGTCCATCTTCTCGAGCAGCCGCACCGCGGGCGGGCGCTCGTCCTGCAGCGGGTCGTGCATCAGCACGCCGATCGAGCCGAGGGTGAGCGCGACCGCCGCTGCAGCCGCCTCATGCGACCCCGCCCGCTCCTCGACCAGCCGCCCGAGCTCCTCCTTCAGCGTCGTCATCCACTGCGTGAACGCGGGCATGAGCTCGGGCTGCTGGGCGATCAGCTTCTTCAGGCGCTTGCGCTCCACCCCGATGTACATCGAGTCGGCGACCAGCGTGCACAGGGCGGGGATCAGTTCGCCCTCCGCGCTGCGGAACGCGGCCAGCGCCTCGGGGGAGAAGACCTGCTCGGGGAGGTTGAGCGCAGCCGCCGTCTTCGACGGGAAGTAGTTGAAGAAGGTGCGCGGCGAGACGCCGACCACGTCGCAGATCTGCTCGACGGTGGTTCCGTCGAGGCCGTGCTCCTCGACCAGGCGCAGCGCCGCGACGTGGAGGGCCGCGCGCCGCTGCTGCTTCTTGCGCTCGCGGAGCCCTCCCGGCTCGGCCCCCGTCGCAGCCGTTTCGGCGCCGGAATCCCTCGCCGCGTCGGTCGGGCTCACGCCTGCACCTGGATCGTGCCGGTGTCGCTGACACCCGCCTCGTCCGCTCGCTCCTGCAGCGCGGAACGGTGGCGCAGCGGCGGCACGCGGAAGAACCAGCTCAGCACGAAGGCGAGCAGCAGCACGCCGAAGCCGACCCAGTAGATCGTGACCGCGGACTGGGTGAAGCCGACCATGAACGGCTTGCTGAGTCGCGGATCGGCGCCGGTCAGGAACGAGGTGTCGCTGATGGATCCGCCGGCGCTGTCGGTCGCCGTGGAATCGCCGTCCTTGACCTTCTTCACGAGCTCGTCGGAGAGCTGATCCACCCAGTAGCCGCGCTGATCCTCATTCGCCCAGTCGACCTTCACGGTGGTGCCGGAGACCGAGGCGTGAGCCTGCTCGGCGACTGCTTCGCGGGCCGCCCGCTGAGCGTCGGGCAGCGCTGCGGCGACCTGCTGGTCGATGACCGACTGCGCCGCCTCCTGGGGCAGCGCGCCGGCATCCACCTGCGCCTGCACCGCTGCGGTGACCTGCTTGGTGACGGCCTCCTCGGCCTTCGCGTTCGCGGTCTTCACGCCGGCGTCGAGCTGGTCCTGGATGCCGCTCTGGATCGGATCCACGACCGGGTTCCACAACTGCTTCATGATCGCCGCGTTCGCGGGCGCCTCCGCCACCGACGGGTCCAGCGCCGCGTCGAGCGCGGAGGTCAGCGTGCCGCGATCCGACATGCTCGTGACGATGTTCGTCGGCAGCACGGTGAACAGCACCGAGATCATGATCGCCGTGCCCAGCGTGCCGCCGATCTGGCGGAAGAAGGTCGCGGCGCTCGACGCCACGCCCATGTCGCTCGGCGCGACCGAGTTCTGGCTGGCGAGTACGAGGGTCTGCATCAGCTGACCGAGTCCGAGGCCGACGATGAACATCCCCAGCATCATGAACCAGAGCGGCTTGTCGTAGGTCATGAACGTGAGCAGGAAGAAGCCGGTGGCCGTGAAGAGGCTGCCGGTGACCGGGAAGATCCGGTACTTGCCCGTGCGCGCCGTGATCTGCCCCGAACTCATCGCCGCGATCATCAGACCGATCACCATCGGGATCATCGCGAAGCCCGACTCGGTCGGGTTCAGGCCGACGACGATCTGCATGTAGAGGGGGATCGTCATCATGGCGCCGAACATGCCGAAGCCGACCAGTACGCCGATGACCGTCGCCATCGAGAAGGTGCCCGAGCGGAAGAGCTTGATCGGGATGATCGCGTCCTCCTTCATCAGGAACTCGATCACGACGAAGGAGATCGCGCCGATCGCGCCGATGACGTAGCAGGCGATCGCGCCGGCCGAGGCCCAGCCCCACTCGCGGCCCTGCTCGGCGACGAGGAGCAGCGGGACGAGCGCCATGATGACCGCGGTCGCGCCCCACCAGTCGATGCGCGGATTCCGGCGTGCGCCGACCTTGGGCAGATGCAGGAAGGCGATGACCATCGCCAGGGCGATGATGCCGACCGGGACGTTGATGAGGAAGACCCAGCGCCAGCCCGCGACCCACAGGATCTCGTTCGCGCCGGAGAAGAGGCCGCCGACCAGCGGTCCGATCACGGTCGAGATGCCGAAGACGGCGAAGAAGTAGCCCTGGTACTTGGCGCGCTCGCGCGGGGCGAGGATGTCGCCCATGATCGCGAGCGGCAGCGCCATGAGCGCGCCGGCGCCGATGCCCTGGAACGCGCGGAAGCCCGCGAGCATGAGCATCGAATCGGAGAACGACGAGAGCAGCGAACCGAGGATGAACACCGCGATGCCGAAGATGAAGAGCGGGCGGCGGCCGAAGATGTCGGAGAGCTTGCCGTAGATCGGCACCGAGATCGTCGAGGTGATGAGGTAGGCGGTCGTGACCCAGGCCTGCTGGTCGAGGCCGTTCAGGTCGTCGCCGATCGTGCGGATCGCCGTGCCGACGATCGTCTGGTCGAGCGAGGAGAGGAACATGCCGGCCATGAGTCCGTAGATCACGAAGAGGATCTGACGGTGCGTCATGATCGGCTTCGAGCCCTCGGCGGCGGGGTCGGTGGCGTTCGACGGGCCCGATGCGATCGGCTCGGTCTTCGTCGCGTCCTCGGAGGGGACGGGTGAGGCGGTGGACATACCGGCCTTTCGGTTCAGGCGTTGAATTCTTGCAACCCTGAAATATTACAGTCGCGCAATTTTGCGTTGCTGCAAGTTTGCTGGGGATCGCGCGCTACGGGATCTCGTACCCCGCTGCGGCGAACAGCTCGTACCACTCCGCGCGGCTCAACGAGATGCCGGCGCCGGCGACGCTCTCGGCGACCCGA
Source organism: uncultured Leucobacter sp. (assembly GCA_945952575.1). Taxonomy (GTDB): domain Bacteria; phylum Actinomycetota; class Actinomycetes; order Actinomycetales; family Microbacteriaceae; genus Leucobacter. The sequence goes on along the minus strand of CAMFIY010000206.1, from coordinate 1,962 downwards.
TCCGCACGCGTCGTGCCCAGGACCACCTGCATGCGCGCCGGATGCCGCGTGATCCATGCCGTCGCGATCGCGGTCGGCGTCGTGCCGTAGTGCGTCGCGAGCCGGTCGAGCGCCGCTCGCAGCCCTGCGGCCTCCGGGTGATCGAAGATGGTTCCCTCGAAGAAGCCGTACTGGAACGGGGACCAGGCCTGCAGCGTGATGCCCTCGATCCGCGCGAAGTCGAGCAGGCCGCCGTCGCGGTCCGTCGACTGCGGGGTGCCGGCCATGTTCGCCGCAATGCCCTGAGCCGCGAGGGCGGCGTGGCCGAGCCCGAACTGCACCTGGTCGACGTCGAGGGGCTGGCGCACCGCCGTGCGCAGGAGTCTGATCTGGCCTACGGTGTGGTTCGAGACGCCGAAGGCGCGCACCTTGCCGGCCGCCTCGAGCTCGTCGAATGCGCGGGCGACCTCCTCCGGCTCGACGAGCGTGTCGGGGCGGTGCAGGAGCAGTCGGTCGAGGTGGTCGGTGCCGAGCGCGCGCAGCGAGCCCTCGACCTGGCGCACGATGTGCGCTGCGGAGAAGTCGAAGCCGGGTTGGTCGATCCGGATCCCGCACTTCGACTGGATCGTCACCTCGGCTCGCTCCGACGGGGAGAGGCGGAGCGCCTCCCCGAAGCGGCGCTCGCACTCGTGCCAGCTGCCACCGTAGATGTCGGCGTGATCGAAGAGGGTCACTCCCGCCTGCCGCGCGCCGCTGTAGAGCTCGCGGATCGCGGCGTCCTCGAGCGCGTCGATCCGCATGAGACCGAGGCCGATGCGGGCGGCGGGGCTCTCCTGCGTCATCCCGGTCGCATTCATGGGGGTCGTCGGCCTCAGCGCTTCTCGCAGGCGATGCCGTCCTTGTCGCGGTCCATGCTCTTGTTCGCGAGGTAGACGGCGGTGCTGCGGGTGAACGTGGTGACCGGTCTCGAGCTGCCGCTCACGTGATCGCGCGCCCCCTTCTTCCCGACCCCGTGCTTGTAGACCTTGTTGAGGGCGGTGCAGTTCTTGAAGTGGCGCACCGCGGCTGCGGCGGGTGCGGCTGTCGCGGGAACGAGGCTGGCGGCGAGGGCGGCTGCGGCCAGGCCGGCGAGGATCTTGGACTTCATAGCGAAACCCTATCCCATGCGTAGCCCTCGGAAGGAAGTCAGGCGCCCGTCGACCCCAGGTCGGAGAAGGCGCGCACGACGCCGACCATGTCGAGGGCGCCGTCGCCGCGGGCGACCGCAGCCGCATAGAGATCCCGGCACGCATCGAGCAGCGGGATCGGGACCCCGGCCGTGCGCGCCGCCTCCACGATCAGCTCGGCGTTCATGAGCACGTCGGAGATCGCGGCCTGCGGGGAGAGATCGCGATCGACGAGCTTCGCGGTCTTGACCCGCGAGACGGGGGAGGCCATCTGGCCGGCGTCGAGGACCGTGCGCAGCAGCTGTGGATCGATGCCGTGGCGCTCGCCGAAGTGGAAGGTCTCGGCGAGGCCGGTCACCACCGAGATCAGGAATACGTTGACGGTCAGCTTCATGGTGAGCGCCTGCGGCACCTCGCCGCACGGGATCGTCTGGGCGCAGAGCGGGGCGATGAGGCGCTGCACGCGTTCGACGGTCTCCGGCCGGCCGGCCAGCATCGCGACGAGCTCGCCGTTCTCCGCCGGACGGCGGGACCCCGAGACCGGCGCCTCCACATAGTCGCCCCCGGCCGCCTCGATCTCCGCGGCGAGCGCACGGGAGCGCTCCGGCGGCTGCGTGCCCATGTTGACGACGGTCCTGTCGCGGACGAGTTCGGCGAGGCCCGCCGCCTGCCCGCGCAGCACGACGTCGACGGCTTCGGCGTCCCGCAGCATCAGGATCACCGTGTCGCACCGTTCGAAGAGCTCGGTCACGGATGCCGCTCGATCGGCGCCGGCGGCCTCCAGCTCCGCGAGCGCGCCGGGTGAGCGGTTCCAGAC
>CAMFIY010000205.1 GCA_945952575.1 uncultured Leucobacter sp. | reverse complement strand
ACTCGCGACCCTCACCTTGGCAAGGTGATGCGCTACCAACTGCGCTACATCCGCACGCACACGTTGCCGTGTACCTGAATGACTATAGGGGGTGTTGCTTGGGCATCGCAAATCAGGGCGGGCGCCTTCGGCGAGTCCGGCGGGATCACGCGGGTCTGGGAACGTCACCATGCAGCGCCGGGTCCCGAGCGTGGTCACGAGGGGCACCGATCCCGTGTATAGTCGTTCAGGTTGGCACTGCGACTTCGCAGGGCCGCGGGCGATTGGCGCAGTTGGTAGCGCGCTTCCTTCACACGGAAGAGGTCATCAGTTCGAGTCTGGTATCGCCCACCGCATTCCTCTCAGTCTCCCGGCGCATGCCGGAGCTACAATCGATGCATCGTGTCTGCCTCTGTCGTTTCTTCCTCCGTCGGCCCGTTCGGCCGGCCCAGGATCCGCGGGGTCGGGGCCGCCGTCGCGGTCGCGGCCTTCTTCGGGACTGCCGCGATGGCGCCGTTCTCCGTCTCGAACGCCTTCGCCCATCAGAGCCAGGCCGCCTGGGCCTACGGAGCGGGCGAGCAGCAGCTCGCGGTCGCCGAGGGCGCGGATCCAACGTTCGACGTCAGCGTCTCAGCCATCGTCGAGAGAACCGCCGGAAGCACCGCGGACGGCGTCGCCCCGGCGACGGCGCTCTACACGCTGCAGCAGTTCATGTTCGCGGGCGCGGTCAACTGGGGCGGCTACAAGTTCACCTACTACAGCCAGCAGGTGCTGCCGGGCGCGGGCCTGGAGATCCCGGGCCGGCACGTGAACGCCGGCGGCTACGTGAGCGATGCGGACGGCTACATCGTGCTCGCCGGATCCGCGCCGAAGGGCACGGTCTACAGCACACCCTTCGGTTACCAGGGCAAGATCTACGACCGCGGCACCGTCGGCAACCACCTCGACGTCTACATCCGCTAGGCGGGGCCATCGCTCGGCGAATGGGATCCTGCGCGGGATCCGCTGCCGGTCCGGTCGGTCGCTACCTGAGCGGGTTGTTCTCCCGCGGTTCGAATTGGAAGCGCCGGGTGGTGGCGTAGCGCTTCCCGGTGACCCCGCTGTCGGAATTGACCAGCCAGGTGCCGTCCGCGAGCACGAAGAGGCCGTAGGGGTTCCGCGGCGACCAGCCGGTCACGCCGGTCGGAGCATCGGTCGACGCGCCCTTCGCGAGCGGGAGGAACTCGCGGCCGTCGTCCTTCACGATCGGTGTGCTCGACGCCTTCACGGCGAACATCCCGTAGTGCGGCCAGTCCCGCTTCTGCGAGCGGTAGACGCTCATCATGTAGATGCCGCGGGTCTGGTCGTAGACGAGGTTCTGCACACCCCAGTTCGTGTTCCCCGTCCTCACGAAGTACTTGCCCTCCGGGGCGGACGGTCCGGTCCGGGGGATCGCCCGCTGGTTCAGCGGATGCCGGTACTGCGCCCAGTCCGAGATGTCGTACTGCAGCAGGACCTGGTTGTCGTTGTCGTTGCGGAGCTTGTTCGCATAGATGCCGTAGGCCACCGTGAGCGTGTTCGCCTCGCCGGTCGCGAAGCTCGGGCCGAAGGCGATGCCGTCGACCCCGGCGGTCCCGTAGCGATGATCGACCGAATCCGGGAAGTCGCCGTCCACGACTCCGTCGCCGTCCACGTCGAAGTCCCAGTCCTTCGCGACCTCCTCGAGCGTCACGGTGTCGATCAAGCCCGAGTCCTCGGCGTCCGCGTTCATGGTCGTGAGAGCCGGGCCGTCGAAGATCCCCACGGTCCACGCCCGCTGCGCGTCATACTCCAGCGTTCCGTAGACCTCGCCGGTCTCCGCATTCAACGTGAGATCTCCCAGATGCGCGTCCAAGCCGGTGATCGTGCCGAGCACCTTCCCCCGGAGGTCGGTCTTCACGAACATCGTGGTCATCGAGTAGTAGATGAAACCGCGCTGCTCGTCGACCGCCAGTCCCTGCACGTGCGTGGTCGGGAACGGTCCGATCGTGATCGGGTCGGTGACGACCCGATAGTCGCTGACATGGAGCTTGCCGCGGAATACGAGACGGGTGCCTGCATAGACGCTCACCGTGCGGAGCGCGGGTGCCGAGAAGCCGGGGACGCGCATGCGTATCGCGGAGCCGCTGCGCGAGACGAACCCCGCGGGTTTGCCGCTGACGGTGACCTTGGTGATCTTCTTGAGCGTCGAGCCCCGGAGCGTGAACGTCGACCCGGGCGAGTACCAGTGGGCGCGCTGCCAGCTGCTCAGCGCGGCGACGTGCGGGCGCTGCGTCTGCACCGGGACGGCGACGGTGAGCCCCTCGGCGATCCCGGCGTTCGCCACGACCGGGATGGCGATCGCGCACCCGATCATGAGCGCAGCGGCGATCGCCATGGCGCGCACCTGCCGGGAGCGGGTGCCGGGTGCGGGCTGCTTCACGAGGGTTCTTCCTTACACCGGATGGAGGGGCGGTGGCGCTCCGGGCGCCCGGCCGCCGTCTTCGATGGTATCTCGACCGGTACGCGCGTGCCCCTCCTCGCGCCGCCGGCGACTCGGGCCGCGGCCCGCGATCGAACCGATAGAATCGGTCAGTCAATGTCCTGTTCCGTAAGGAGTGCCTCGTGCCCGACGGTTTCTCGCTGTTCACCGATCGTTCTGTCGTCGCCATGCGCGTCGACGGCGAGCTTCGCGATCTCGCGACGACGGTGACCGGGACGGAGACCGTCGAACCGGTGACGATCGAGAGCCCCGACGGGCTGAACATCCTCCGTCACTCGGCGGCGCACGTCCTCGCACAGGCGGTGCCGCGGATCGATCCCCAGACGAAGCTCGGCATCGGCCCGCCCATCACCGACGGCTTCTACTACGACTTCGACCCGGCGACCTCGTTCACCCCGGAGGACCTCAAGGCGATCTCGGCCGAGATGCAGAAGATCGTGAAGCAGGGGCAGCGCTTCATGCGTCGCGTCGTCACCGAGGAGGAGGCGCGCGCCGAACTCGCGGACGAGCCGTACAAGCTCGAACTGATCGGTCTCAAGGGTGGATCCACCGCTGACGACAACGGCGAAAGCGTCGAAGTCGGCGGCGCCGAGCTCACGATCTACGACAACGTGGATCCGAAGACCGGCGAGCTCTGCTGGAAGGACCTGTGCCGCGGCCCGCATCTCCCCAGCACTCGCATGATCGGCAACGGCTGGGCGCTCACCCGTGCCGCCGGCGCCTACTGGCGCGGCAGCGAGAAGAACCCCATGCTGCAGCGCATCTACGGCACGGCCTGGCCCACCAAGGAGGAACTGCGCGACTATCAGGCCCGGCTCGAGGAGGCGGCGAAGCGGGATCACCGCAAGCTCGGCGTCGAACTGGATCTCTTCAGCTTCCCGGACGAGATCGGCTCCGGCCTCGCGGTGTTCCACCCGAAGGGCGGCATCATCCGCCATGAGATCGAACAGTTCATGCGCGAGCGCCTGCTCCATCACGACTACGAGCTCGTCAACACCCCGCACATCACCAAGGGCACGCTCTTCGAGACCAGCCAGCATCTGAACTGGTACAAGGAGGGCATGTTCCCGGCCATGCATCTCGACGAGGAGCACGACGCCGAGGGCAACGTCACGAAGCAGGGCCAGGACTACTACCTGAAGCCCATGAACTGCCCGTTCCACAACCTCATCTTCCGAGCACGGGCGCGGAGCTACCGGGAGCTGCCGCTGCGCCTCGCCGAGTTCGGCACCGTGTACCGCTATGAGAAGAGCGGCACGCTCTCCGGGCTCACCCGCGTGCGCGGACTGACTCAGGACGACGCTCACATCTACGTGACCGACGACCAGGTGAAGGACGAGATCAAGCGCCAGCTCGAATTCGTCTTCGAGGTGCTGCGGGCCTACGGTCTGAACGACTTCTACCTGGAGCTCTCGACCCGGGATCCCGAGAAGTCGGTCGGCACCGACGAGCAGTGGGAGGTCGCGACCGAGACGCTGCGCCAGGTCGGTGAGGAGTCGGGTCTCGAGCTCGTCGCCGATCCCGGCGGCGCCGCCTTCTACGGCCCCAAGATCTCGGTGCAGGCCCGTGACGCGATCGGGCGCACCGGGCAGCTCTCGACCGTGCAGCTCGACTTCAACCAGCCCGCGCTGTTCGAGCTCGAGTACGCCGCGTCAGACGGGACCCGCAAACAGCCGGTGATGATCCACCGGGCCCTGCTCGGCTCCATCGAGCGATTCTTCGCGATCCTGCTCGAGCACTACGCCGGCGCCTTCCCGGTCTGGCTCTCGCCCCTGCAGGTGGTCGGCATCCCGGTCGCCGAGCAGTACGGAGAGTACCTCGACGAGATCGTCGGACGTCTCCGGAACCGCGGCGTGCGCGCCGAGGTGGACCACGGCGACGACCGGATGCCCAAGAAGATCCGCACTCACACCAAGGCGAAGGTGCCGCTCCAGCTGATCGCGGGCGAGGAGGATCGGGCGGCAGGGGCGGTCAGTTTCCGCTTCCGCGACGGAAGCCAGCTGAACGGGGTGCCCGTCGACGAGGCAATCGAGCGGATCCTGCGGTCGATCGATACCCACGAACAGGTGGACGGCGCGTGGACGGTCTAGACGGCCCGAGTCATCCCGGCGCGGTGCCGTTCGCCGAGAGCGGCGCGGTCGGCGACCCGGACGACCTGCAGCGCCTCTGGACGCCGCACCGTCTGGTCTATGTCGCCGACCACCATCAGCCGGAGCGCTCGGACTGCCCCTTCTGCGCAGCCCCCGGACGCAGCGACGAGGACGCGCTGATCGTCGCGCGCGGCGAGACGGCGTACGCGCTGCTGAACCTGTTCCCCTACAACAGCGGTCACCTGCTCGTGAACCCGTATCGGCACATCTCCACCTACGACGAGGCGACGCCCGAGGAGGTCGCCGAGATCGGCGCGCTCACGCAGAACGCGATGCGCGTGCTGAAGCGGGTCATGGGATGCGATGGATTCAATATCGGCATGAATCAGGGCGCTGTCGCCGGCGCAGGCATCGCCGCGCACCTGCATCAGCACATCGTGCCGCGTTGGGCGGCCGATGCGAACTTCTTCCCGATCATCGCGAAGACCAAGGCGCTGCCGGAGCTGCTCGGAGATGTGCGGGAGAAGGTCGCCGCGGCCTGGGAGGATCCCGGGCAGCCGGGCTGATCCCCCTAGACTTGTTCACCGATTCGACTTCAAGAAAGAGGAGCTCCCGTGTCCGGACACTCCAAATGGGCGACGACCAAGCACAAGAAGGCCGTCATCGATGCGCGCCGCGCGAAGGCGTTCGCCAAGTACATCAAGAACATCGAGGTCGCGGCCCGCATCGGCGGCGCGGACCTCTCGGGCAACCCGACGCTCGTCGACGCCGTGCAGAAGGCGAAGAAGAACTCGGTCCCCGGCGACAACATCGACCGCGCAATCAAGCGCGGCGCCGGTCTCACGGGCGACGCCGTCGAGTACACGACCATCATGTACGAGGCCTACGGCCCGAACGGCGTGGCCCTCATGATCGAGTGTCTGACCGACAACAAGAATCGCGCCGCAGCCGAGGTGCGCACCGCCCTCAGCCGCAACGGGGGCAACC
>CAMFIY010000204.1 GCA_945952575.1 uncultured Leucobacter sp. | reverse complement strand
CGCTCCGGCTGAGCCCGGGTTCGTTGAGCCGGGCCCTGCGCCTGGGCTACGGCATCGGCTCGATCCGGGATCTGCTGGAGCGGCTCTCGCTGACCGGGATCCCGCAGCCCCTCGACTTCCTGCTGAGCGACCTGCAGCGCGCGCCGGCCGCGAAGCGACCTGAGGATCCGCGGATGGCCGCCTGGCTGGATCACGTCGGCGCCCGGATCGACCCGGAGCCCGGCTACCCGGCGGACGGCCCGCGCGCCGGCGCCGGAGCCCCCGTCGTCGACGATCCCGCAGCCGCGGCGTCGGATCCGGCGGCGCTGCTCCTCGAAGCCGCGGTCGATCGGATCCATTCCGCGGCCAGCGCGAACTCCGGAGCGGGGGAGCTGACGCATCGGCTCGAGCTCGCGATCCGGGATCGCAGCCCCGTCCGCGTCACCGCGACGGGCGGGCCGGAGGAGCGCACGTTCGTGCTGCTGCCGGTCTCGCTCGCGAGCGGGCGTCTGCGCGCCACCGACCAGGCCGCCGGTGTCGAGCGCACGCTGCCGGTCAGTGCGATCACCGCGGTCGAGGCCGCGTAGCCCCGCCGCCGCACAGGCGAGCGCTCCGCTCGGGGCGAACGGTGCGAACGACCCCGCATCAGCGGGTAAAATCGAAACTTATGACTCTCGGCCCACTCATCGTGCAGAGCGACCACACCGTGCTCCTCGAGGTCGCGCACCCCGACGCCGAGGACGCGCGCCACGCGTTGGCCGTCTTCGCCGAGCTGGAACGCGCACCCGAGCACATCCACACCTACCGCGTGACGCGCCTCGGCCTGTGGAACGCCCGCGCCGCCGGCCACACGGACGAGGAGATCGTGGCGACCCTCGACCGCTACGCCAAGTTCCCGGTGCCCAGCCAGGTGTCGAGCGAGATCTCCGAGACCATGCGCCGCTACGGCCGACTGACGATCGAGCGGGCGGATCCCGACGATCCCGGCAGCGAGCTCGTGCTCCGCAGCGATGAGCCCGCGATCCTGCGCGAGGTCTCGAGTGCGAAGAAGATCGCGCCGCTCCTCGGCAACCGCATCGACGAGCGCAGCTATCCCGTCGAGGCCTGGGCCCGCGGGCAGCTCAAGCAGGAGCTGGTGGCCCGCGGCTGGCCGGCCGAGGATCTCGCGGGCTACACGCCCGGCGAGGCCTACGACATCGAGCTCGAAGCAGGCGAGGGCGAGAACGCCTGGCACCTGCGCGACTACCAGCGCAAGGCCGTGGACGCCTTCGCGGCGGGCGGATCCGGCGTGGTCGTCCTGCCCTGCGGTGCGGGGAAGACGCTGGTCGGCGCGGGTGCGATGGCGGCGATCGGGGCGAAGACGCTGATCCTGGTCACCAATGCGGTCTCGGCCCGGCAGTGGCGCGACGAGCTGCTCCGGCGCACCACCCTGACCGAGGACGAGATCGGCGAGTACTCCGGGCAGGTGAAGGAGGTGAAGCCGGTCACGATCGCGACCTACCAGATCCTCACCAGCCGGAGGAAGGGCGAGTACTCCCATCTCTCGCTGCTGAACGCGCAGGACTGGGGCCTCATCGTGTACGACGAGGTGCATCTGCTCCCCGCACCGGTCTTCAAGCTGACGGCGGAGTTGCAGGCGCGCCGGCGGATCGGCCTCACCGCGACGCTCGTCCGCGAGGACGGCCGCGAGGGCGACGTGTTCAGCCTGATCGGGCCGAAGCGCTACGACGCGCCCTGGAAGGACATCGAGGCGCAGGGCTTCATCGCTCCGGCCGCCTGCTTCGAAGTGCGGGTCGAGCTCATGGAGAGCGAGCGCTACGACTACTCGGTCGCCGAGGACCAGGAGCGCTATCGGATCGCCGCGAGCGCCACGGTCAAGCAGCAGCTCGCGAAGCGGATCATCGAGCGGCATCCGGGCGAGAGCGTGCTCGTGATCGGTCAGTACATCGATCAGCTCGAGGCCATGGCCGAGGCGCTGCGCGCACCGCTCATCACCGGGCAGACCCCGGTGGACGAGCGCGAGCGCCTGTTCCAGGCCTTCCGCACGGGCGAGATCCAGCTGCTCGTCGTGTCGAAGGTCGCGAACTTCTCGGTGGATCTGCCCGACGCGTCGGTCGCGATCCAGATCTCCGGATCGTTCGGCTCGCGTCAGGAGGAGGCGCAGCGCCTCGGCCGCCTGCTGCGGCCGAAGGCGAAGGGGCTCACGGCATCGTTCTACACGCTCGTGACGCGGGACACCGTGGATCAGGACTTCGCGCAGAATCGACAGCGGTTCCTGGCGGAACAGGGGTATGCGTACACGATCATGAACGCCGACGAGGTCTGACCCCTCGGCCCCGGCGCGATTCCCGCCGGGCCACCCGCTTCGCGATTCGAGGGCTCAGCGCCGGCCGCGCTTCTTGGCGCGTGCGGCGGCGAGCTGCGCACCGCGCGAATTCTTCGGCAGCGCCTTCTTCTTCGCCTGAGGCTGGGCGCTCGCGCCCTGAGCCCTCCGGGGCCGCGTCCGGGACCCCGCGGATCCTTCTCCGCTCTCGGAAGCCGTCGGTGTCGGATCTCCGGCGCCCGGTCGTCCGCTGCGCGCGGTGCGCCCGCGCATGATGCCGACGAGCTGCTGGATGTCGGCCGCGTCGCGCCCGGTCGCCCAGCTCGCCCAGATGGTCGTGCCGGGGAGCGGCGGATCGAGCAGCAGCGGCAGCACCGCGTGCTCGCGCTTCGCACTCAGGTGCCGGGCGAGCGGCAGGGGGAGGAGTATCGCGCCGAGCCCCGTCGCGACGAGCTCGAGCGCGGCTGCGGCGTTCTTCGGCGCCCAGCTCGGATCCTGCCAGGGCTCCGGATCCGGCCACGCCGGGGAATGATCCGGGTGCCCGAGCAGGGTCACGAGGGCGAGGGCATCGCGACCCGCGGACTCGGCGCCGGCCAACTCGTGATCCGCGGCGACCACGAGCGCGAGCGACTCGGTGTAGAGCCGCACCGCGTGACGGGTCGGAGCCGGGCCGTGCGGGCCTTCGGCCGCCGTGCCCTCGGGCTCCGAACCCGGGGCGACGCGTTCCAGCACGATGTCGAGATCCTCGGACACCCTGCCCGAGACCGGCAGCGGTACCAGCTCGAGCGCCGGCGCATCGCCGCCCCGGTGCGCTTCGGCCCAGCGCCTGGCCCACTTGCTCGGTGCGACCCCGCGGGCGAATCCGAGCCGTATGGCGTGGCGCTCCGACCCGTCGTCGAGCCGCGGGGTCGGCCGCTCGGCGTCTCCGACCCGCTCGCTCACGGCGCCACCATCCCGTCGTAGATCTCGTGGTCGTAGGGCAGCCGGGCCGCGGAGAGCGCGATCCGGTAGTCGTCGGGGCTCTGCACGTGCCGCAGCGGAGTGCCCTCCTCCCGATAGTGGGGCAGCGCCACCCGCGCATGCCCTTGCGGGGGCAGACCGCTCGAGGGCACCACTCGCCACCAGGTGACCGCGTGCCCGTAATAGGCCATCACCCGCCCGACCGCTCGCGGCGCGTTCGATCCGAGCGCCGTCGCGATGTCGCCGTAGGTCATCACGCGGCCCTCGGGGATGCGCGCGACGACGTCGAGCACGGCGCTCGCGAAGTCGTTGTCGGCGAAGTCTGCATCGGTCACGCCTCTAGGCTATGCGCTCAGCGGCCTCGAGGCGGATCGGGACGTGCATGGTTGCGCTCCGGATCGGCGCGAACCGACATCCATCGACTTCCCGATCTCGGAGTGGACGGTGGCGCCGGGCCGGTGCCGTGCCGCAGACTGGTGGCATGCGCATGCTGATCCTCGGCGGCACCGGCTGGCTCGGGCGCGCGGTCGCGGAGGCCGCGGTGGCGGCCGGCCACGATCTGACCTGCCTCGCCCGGGGCGCGGAGGTCGCTCGGGGGGCGTCGTCGGTGCGAGCGGACCGGGATCGGGACGACGCGCTCGCCGGGGTCGCCGGATCGCGCTGGGATGCGGTCGTGGACGTCGCCACGCAACCGGGCCACGTCCGACGGGCGGTCCGGGACCTCGAAGCCGCAGCCGAGCGCTACCTCTACATCTCGTCGTGCAACGCCTACGCCTCCCTCGCGGATCCCGGCATAGACGAGAGCGCCGAGCTGAACGCGCCGCTGGAGGCGGACGAGCTGGCTTCGCTCGACGACTACGGTGCGGCCAAGGTCGCCTGCGAGCAGGCGGTGCTCGCGGGTTTCGGCGCGGCGCGGACGGTCGTCGTGCGCCCCGCGCTGATCGGCGGCCCCGGGGATCCGACCGGTCGCAGCAGCTACTGGCCGCTGCGCTTCGCCCAACCGTCGAACCCGGAGGGCCGGGTGCTCGTGCCGGGTGCGGTCGCCGATGATGCGGGCCCGGCCGTGGTCTCGGAGCAGCCGACCTCGCTGATCGACGTGCGGGATCTCGCCGCGTGGATCCTGCACCTGATCGATTCGGCGGGCTCGGGCATCTTCAACGCCGCCGGCGAGCCGATTCCGATGCGCGAGCATGTGCGGCTCGCCCGCCGGGTCGCCGGACACGACGGCAGGATGGTGCCCGCTGCCCCGGCCGGGCTGCTCGCGCACGGAGTCGCGCAGTGGTCCGGCCCCAGGTCGCTGCCGCTCTGGATCGAGGAAGCCGAAGCGCGCGGGATCAACCAGCTCTCCAACGCGCGCGCTCGAGCGGCCGGATTGCGGCTTCGACCGCTGGCCGAGACGCTGGCGGACACACTGGCCTGGGGCGTGCAGCAGCGCATCGACATCGCGAACGGCGCCGGGCTCCGCGATGACGAGGAGCGCGAGCTGCTGGCCCTTGCCGAGACGGGCGCGCTCTGAGCAGGGCGGTCCCGCGTCGGGCGATCCGCCCCTAGCCGAACTCCGAGACACCGAGCAGGCTGCCGATGGCGTAGGTCGCTGCGACCGCGATGCCGCCGAAGAGGAGCTGGCGCCCTGCCCCCGCGAACGGGTTTCGGTCGGTGAACTTGGCCGCGACGAACCCGGCGATCAGGAGCCCGACGCCGCCGAAGACCAGACCCCACCACAGGGTGCCGAAGCCGAAGACGAACGGAAGGACTGGGATGATCGCGCCCACGCTGAAGGCGGCGAGGGAGGAGACCGCGGCCACCATGGGCGACGGGCGGTCGTCGGGGCTGAGGCCCAACTCGTGGGCGAGGTGCACCTTGAGCGCCTGTTCGTGGTCCGCGTGCACCTGCCGGGCCGCGGCCCTCGCCGTCTCCTCGTTCATCCCGAGCTCGGCGAACATCACCGCGAGCTCGGCCTGCTCGCCGACCGGGTTGCGGCGCAGCGCGTCCCGCTCGGTCCGCACCTCGACCGCGAGCTGCTCGTTCTGCGTGCGCACCGAGGTGTACTCGCCGAGCGCCATCGAGAGCGCGCCCGAGATCAGGCCGGAGACACCGGTGATCGCGACGATGCCGGGGCTCGCTCCGGCCGCCGCGATACCCGTGATCAGGCCGATGTTGGACACGAGCCCGTCCATCGCCCCGAACACCGCCGCGCGCAGCCATCCCGACCCGGCCGAGGAGGAGTGCGTGTGGTCGTACTCGTGGGGGTTCGAGCTGTCTCTTATACACATCTCCGAGCCCACGAGACGCTCATGAATCTCG
>CAMFIY010000203.1 GCA_945952575.1 uncultured Leucobacter sp. | reverse complement strand
GGGACAGGGCGCGGGGCGGGGCGGGCGGGTACGTCGCGTGGGGGGTGGGGCCGCCGTGATCGGCCTCGAGATGCGCCTTCGTCACGAGGATGCCGAGGTCGGAGCCCTTCCACCGGTAGTCCCCCGCGTTGTAGATGCGCAGGTAGAAGGCCTCGTCGTCGGTGCGCAGCGAGTGCCAGTCGAGACTCGCATTGCTGTATACGAGGTTGCCGTAGTGATCCAGCACGTAGCGGCCGGTGCGCGGCGCCACGTTGATCCGCTCCACCGTGTTCGCGGTGTGCTTGATCACCATGTGGCTCCACTCGTCCTCGGAGGCGAGTTCCTCCCAGCGGCTGTTGATCTCGTCGATGTCGATCTCGAAGTCGATCCCCGAGTACTCGAGCAGGTGGAACGCGAAGAGCGGCACATCGGCGTAGGCGCCGGCGGTCACGTTCGTGATGGCGGAGGCGCCGCTGACACGCGGGTTCAGCTCGCCCAGGTAGACGTCGCCCGTGTCGGTGTCGAGCAGCACGTCCACCTCGAAGAAGCCGCGGTACCCCTCTTTGCCGAGACGGTCGCCGAGCGTGCGCACCAGCTGCACCGCGGCATGCCGGCTGCTGTCGTCGAGCACGGTCGGGAACATCTCGTTCCCCGCCCAGCCGCCGCGGTAGGGAGTGAGTTCGGTGTGACCCGTGATCTCGGTCATGCACGGCCCGACGACGGTGCCGTGCCGGGTCAGTACCGCCTCGATCGCGATGGGGCGGTTGTTGATCCGCTTCATCACCTTGATCTCGACGTCGGCCACCTCATCGGCGATCGCGGCGAACTCCGCCTCGCTGGTGACGAAGTAGGTGGTCTTGCCCGAGTCGCCGTACGCGGTCTGGATCACGAGATCCTGCCCCAGCTTCGCCTTGTTCGTGACCTTGACGAGCTCATCCCAGTCCTTGACCGTGGTGAGCACGTTCGGCACGCTCGGCACGCCGACCGAGTCGGCGATCTGCGTGGTCACGATCTTGGAGTCGAGCCGCTCGCGCAGCGCATGGCTCGGCAGGATCAGCTCGTAGTCGAGCTCCTCGCAGATCTGCTCGGTCTCCTCGTCGAAGAACACCATGACGATCTGCGGTCGGACGCCCGGAGGCGTGCGCTGCTCGATGTGCGTGCGCACCTCGTGGTTGCGGAGCAGCCAGTTGTTGATCTCCTCGCCGCTCTCGAACTCGATCTGCGGCTTGTCCGCGGGGGTGAACACGCGCGGATGGCCGCCGTCCCAGCTGTCGTAGTAGGCGATGTAGGAGAAGCCGCGCACCCAGCGGTCGAGGCCGAGCAGGTTGAAGGCGGTCGCCCCGACGAAGAAGACGGGCGCCTCGCTGGTGCGGAAGTAGTGCCGGATCTCGGAGATGTTCTTGAGTTTCGTGAAGCCGCTGCGACCGATCTTGATCGGGCCGGATCGCTGCGTGCGGCGCGGGCGCCTGCGGGTGGTCTCCGGCGTCTCGAGCGCATCGCCGGTCGGGATCGCCCCGCCCTTGAGCGCACCGCCCTTCGCGATGCCGCCTTTGAGCGCACCGCCCTTGGCCGCGCCGGTCAGCGGCGGACGCGTGGCCCCGCCCTTCGCGGTCGAGGTGCTCTTCGCCGCAGCGGGTGCGGCGGAGGTCTCGGCCACCGGCGCCTCAGCAGCGGCCGTGGCGACCGGCTTCTTCGCGGCCGACTTCGTAGCGGGTGCCTTCTTCGCCGGCGCCTTCCGTGCGGGAGCCTTCTTGGTGGGAGCCTTCTTGGCAGCGGCCGGTGCGGCGGCCTTCGCAGTCTCCTTCGCAGCGGCGGAGGCCGCGGGCTTCGACGCAGCCGGCTTGGCCGTCGCGGGCTTCGACGCAGCGGATGCCGTCGCAGTCTTGCCCTTCGCCGCGGCACCGGCAGCGGCGGCGCTCTTGACCGCCGACGTCTTCGCGGGCGCCTTGGCAGGCGCGCGTTTCGCCGCACCGGGTCTCGCCTTCGCGGCGCCCGCCTTCGCTGCTGGGGCGGTTTCGGCCGCAGAAACCTGGGTCTCTGGGGCAGCCGGGGTGGACTGGGAAGCATCTTGACGCGCCATTGCGTTTCCTTCCGTCGGATACGGTGGGGAAATATTCGCACGAAAGCCGAAAATATCCAAAACCGCCCCGCAGACGCGGAGAGCCGGGCGCGATCGAGCCCCGAATCGCCGCTACTGCAGCGCAGAGGTGAGGCGGGCGAGCCCGTCCAGCAACTGCGAGGGCAGCGACTGCCGCGACCACTCTTCGAGGGTCAGCTCGCGCGAATTCTCGCGGTAGTATTCGATGACCGCGTCGAGATCCCGGACGAAGCTCTCGCCGTGGACGACCATCGAGATCTCCATGTTGAGACCGAAGGATCGCTGATCCATGTTCGACGACCCGACGACCGCGACCGTATCGTCGATCGTGAAATGCTTCGAGTGCAGGATGTACGGGGGCCGGTACATCCAGATCCGCACGCCGGCCCGGAGGAGCTCCTCGTAGTAGGAGCGCTGGGCGTGGTAGACGACGGCCTGGTCCCCGGTCTCCGAGACGAACAGCTCGACTTCGACGCCGCGCGCCGTCGCCGCGCGCAGCGCGTTCATGATCGATCCGTCGGGCACGAAGTACGGGCTCGTGATGCTGATCCGGCGCGTCGCGGTGTAGAGCAGCGAGACGAAGACCTGGAGGTTGTTCTCGCTCTCGTAGCCCGGGCCGCTCGGCACGATCTGGCAGTCGAGCTCGCCGGGTTTCTCGACCGCGAAGGTCGACTCGTCGAGATCCAGCAGGTACTGATCGGTCTCGAGATACCAATCCCCCTGGAACACGGCCTCGAGTCCGAGCACGATCGGGCCCTCGACCCGGACCATCAGGTCCTTCCAGTGCAGCCCGCGACGGCGATTGGACGGCTTGTTGTAGCTGGAGTCGACGAGGTTCTGGGAGCCCATGAAACCGACGGCGCCGTCGACCACCACGAGCTTGCGGTGGTTCCGGAGGTCGGGTCGCTGATACTGCCCCCTCCAGGGCCGCACCGGCAGCATGTAGGCCCATTCCGCGCCCATGTCGGTGAGGCTTCGGACCGTCCGCTTGTGGCCCGGATTGCGCACCGCCGAGATGTGATCCAGCAGCACACGGACTTTGACGCCTCGGGCCACCGCGGCTCGCAGGGCCGTGAAGATCCCGTCCGTCGTCTCGTCGTGCACGAGGATGTAGAACTCGATGTGCACGTAGTCGGTCGCCGCGTCGATGGCCTCGGCGATCTGGACGAAGGATTCTTCGTAGTCGATGCAGATGGTCGCCGTATTGCCGAGGAGCATCGGCTGCGCGCCGAGCGTCCGGCCCAGCACGGCCGCGTTCTCGACGCCGGGCGGGAGATCCTCGAGTCTGCTGACCAGCCCGTTCTCCTCGCGCGAGGAGAGGTCGGCGACCAGCTGGTTGATGACGCCCTGCTTGGCCTCACGACGCTTCGGCAATCGCTTGCTGCCGATGATCAGGAAGAGGATGAGGCCCGGGATCGGCAGGAAGAAGATGGCCATGAGCCAGGACATGCCGGCGGTCGGTCGGCGGTTGCGCGGCACGACGAAGAGCGCCACGATCCGGATGACGTTCTCGACGACCCACAGCGCGATCGCCCACGACACCGGCAGGTTGAAGAGGCTCCAGAAGGAGAAGACCTGGGGAGTGCCGTCTGCTGCGAGCACAGCTGAATCGCGCATCATTCCCTCCCCGTCGGATCTTTCTCCGTCGGGGCAACTCTATCGGGCGCTCAGGAATCGTCGCGGGCGGGCAGCCCCAATCGCTCTCGCTCCTTGGCCTCCATCTCGCTGTACAGCCGACGTTCATTGCGATCCGCTCGCAGGATCAGGCGCAGCACGATGAAGAAGAGGGCGCCGATGAGCACGGTCGGGGTGATCGACCAGAGCGCATTCAGCCACCAGTTGTCCATAGTCAACGAGTGTAGCCGCCGCAACCTCGGTGCAAGGTGAGAGCGATAGTCTGACGATGTGAACGAACGATGGCGCTATGTCGCCGCCTCCGCAGGCCTGGTCGCGGACGACGGCCGGGTGCGTCCGACGATCTTCGCCGAGATGAGCGCCCTCGCCGCACGCACGGGCGCGGCGAACCTCGGCCAGGGGTTCCCGGACGAGGACGGGCCGGAGTGGATCCGGGAGCTGGCGGTCGAGAGCATCCGCGGCGGCCGCAACCAGTACCCTCCCGGGCGGGGCGATGCGGCTCTGCGCGCCGCGATCGCCGAGCACGAGCGCGTCCGATACGGCCTCGACTTCGATCCCGAGCGGGAGGTGCTCGTTGCCGCCGGCGCCACCGAGGCGCTGACCTCCGCCGTCCTCGCCCTCGCCGGGCCCGGCGACGAAGTGCTGACGCTCGAGCCGTTCTACGACTCGCATGCGGCCGCCATCGCGATGGCCGGAGCGGCGCATACGACCGTGCCGCTCGTCCCGGGGGCGGAAGGATTCCGTCTCGATGTCGACGCGTTGAGCGCCGCCGTCTCGCCGCGCACGCGCGTGATCCTCATCAACACGCCCCACAACCCGACCGGCACCGTGCTGAGCCGCGAGGAGCTCGCCGCGATCGCCGCCGCCGCCGCACGGGTCGACGCGGTGGTCGTCACCGACGAGGTCTACGAGCACCTCACCTTCGACGGCGCCGAGCATCATCCGATCGCGACGCTGCCGGGGATGCGCGAGCGCACCGTCACCATCTCGTCGGCGGGCAAGACCTTCTCCCTGACCGGCTGGAAGATCGGCTGGGCGTGCGGGCCCGAGCAGCTCATCGAGGCGATGCTCGCCATCAAGCAGTTCCTCACCTATTCCGGCGGCGCCCCGTTCCAGCCCGCGATCGCGCGTGCGCTCAGCGAGGGCGGGTCGGACATCGAGGCGCTGCGCCGGTCGCTCGACCATCGGCGCGAGCTCCTGCTCGACGGCCTGCAGCGGGCTGGCTTCACCGTGATGCGGCCGTCGGGCACGTACTTCATCTGCGCGGACGCCTCACCGTTCTTGAGCGAGACCGTCCCCGACGGCGACGCCTTCGCCCGTCGGTTGCCCGAGCAGGCGGGCGTCGCATGCGTACCGGTGTCGGCCTTCTGCCGGGCGGGATCCCCGACTGCCGAGGCCCTGAAGAACTGGGTGCGCTTCACCTTCGTGAAGGATGAGGCGACGCTGCTCACCGCGATCGAGCGGTTGCTCGCCAGGCGGTAGGGATCCCGACCCGGCCGCGCCGCAGCCGGTCCGGCCCGGGCCGGACCGGAGCCGCCCGGATCCGGAGTTCTGCCCGGAATCGGATCACTGTTCGAGATCCTCTCCGGATCCCGGCAGATCTCCGGATCTCAACCGGCGTCGAGCGCGAGCGCCATCTGCTCGGCGGATTTGAGGCCGGATCCGGTCAGGATCACCGCGGTCGTCTCCCCCGCCCGGATCGTCCCGTCGGCGATGAAACGGTCGAGCGCCGCGACCGCGACCGCGCTGGTGGGCTCGGCGTAGAGCCCCTCCCGGGCGAGGGCGCCCAGAGCACCGCGGATCTCCTCGTCGCTCACGGCGACGCCGGCACCGCCCGAGCGCCGCACCGCCGCGACCGCCTCCGGCA
>CAMFIY010000202.1 GCA_945952575.1 uncultured Leucobacter sp. | reverse complement strand
GTGACCGGCGCGGCCGGCGGCGTCGGCTCCGTCGCGATCGCGCTGCTCGCGGGCCGGGGGTACCGCGTCGCCGCCTCCTCCGGGCGCCTCGCCGAGCAGGGCGACTATCTCGCACGACTCGGCGCGACGGAGACGGTCGATCGCACCGAGCTCTCGGGAGAGACCGGCCGACCGCTGCAGCGCACCCGCTGGGCCGGCGCGATCGATTCGGTGGGCAGCACGACGCTCGCCAACCTCCTCGCGCAGACCGCCTACGGCGGGCTCGTCGTCGCCTGCGGGCTCGCACAGGGCGCCGATCTCCCGGCAACGGTGCTGCCGTTCATCCTGCGCGACGTCACGCTGGCGGGAGCCAACTCGGTCGACGCTCCGCGCGCCCTGCGCGAGCGGGCCTGGGCCGCGCTGGCCGCGGAATCCGACCTGGCGCTCCTCGACGACATGACCACCACCATCGGCCTCGGCGAGACGATCCCCTACGCGCAGCGGATCCTGGCCGGGCAGGTGCGTGGTCGCACGGTAGTGGATCCTCGGCGCGACTGAGACGATCCGCCGGCCGGTCCGTTCAGCTATCGCGCTGAGCGGTCTGCCGCCTGGCCTCGATCGCATCGGGACCGTACAGCTCGGGATGCTGCGCCCGGTAGGCGATCAGATCCCGAACGCTCTTCTGCACCACGATCACGGCGAAGACCGCCATCGCGAACGTCATGCCGTACAGTCCGTTCTCGCTCGGCAGCAGCGGACTGTTCCACAGCCCCCAGGCGAGCATGGCGAGGCTGATCCCGAGCCCGAGCCACGACACGGCCAGGTAGATCGTGGTGACGGGCACGCCCTCGTGACGGTCCCGGACCGACTTCTGCAGACCGACGGCGCTCACCAGGCCGAAGAAGAACGAGCCCAGGAAGAAGCCCTTCTCGAAGGGATCCATGTCCGACCGCCAGAGGCTGACGAAGTAGACCACCGCCGACAGCGCGAGTGCGGCCCACGCGGCGCCGACGAACGCGCCCGTCGGCTTGCCGAACTGGTCCCGGCGCGCGACGAAGCCCTGCGGGTTCGAGATCTGCCGATTCGGGTCGTGCGGGTTCGAGTATTCATCCATGAGGGTGCTCCTTTGCATTCCTGACCGTTTCCGGCTGCGCCTCAGCGTAGCGATGACCCCATGCCGCTCCGGCACTAGACTCGTCTGGTGCCCGAAGACCCCGGATCCGATCCGCGGAGAGCTGTGCGCCCCGAGCGGGTGCGCCTCCCTTTCGAAGTCTGGGCACTGGTCGCGGGCGGCTTCTCGGTCGCGCTCGGATACGGCGTCGTGGCGCCGGCGCTCCCCCAGTTCGCGCTCGAGTTCGGCGTGGGCGCGTTCGCCGCGTCCGCGATCGTCAGCGCCTTCGCGCTCATGCGGATCGTCGGCGCGCCCCTCGCAGGCTGGGTGGTCGGCAGACTCGGCGAGCGCTTCACCTACACGACCGGGATCCTGATCGTCGCCGCATCGACCGGAGCTGCGGCCTTCGCGGCGAGCTATGCGCAGCTCATCGTGCTGCGCGGCCTCGGCGGCATCGGCTCGGCGCTGTTCTCGATCGCTGCCACCGCGCTGCTCGTCAAGGTCAGCCCGCCGGACGCGCGCGCCCGGGTGGCCAGCCTGAACGCCGCCGGTTTCCTCCTCGGCAATCTGCTCGGTCCCGTCTTCGGCGGGCTGGTCGCCGCGTTCGGGATCCGGGCTCCCTTCGTCTTCTACTTCCTGACCCTGCTCGCGGCCGCGATCATCGTGGCCGTCGCGCTGCGCAGATCCGCGTTCGCGGCCGGCGGCGCGAAGGGCGGGTCCGAGCCGTCGCTCCCGCTCTCGGCAGCGCTGCGCGTGCCGCAGTACCGCTCACTGCTGCTCTCCGTCTTCGTGTTCGGCTGGGCCTCCTACGGCGTGCGCATCTCCGTGATCCCCATCTTCGTGGCGCTGGTGTTCCACGGGGATGCCGCGCAGGCCGCCTGGGTGCTCGCCGCCTATGCGGCCGGCAACGCGATCCTCATCTTCCCCTCCGGCCGCTGGAGCGACACGGTGGGGCGTAAACCGATGCTGATCGTCGGCATGGCGGTGCTCGCGCTCGCGTATCTCGCGTTCCCCGCCTCCCCCGCCACGTGGGCCGCGCTGGCGGTCATGTTCGTCGCAGGTGCGGGATCCTCGCTCGTCAATCCCGGCCAGCAGGCGGTGCTCGCCGATGTCCTCGCGCAGCGACCGGGCGGCAACGTCGTCGCCGCCTACTCGATGATGAGCGATCTCGGCGGTGTGCTCGGCCCGCTCATCGCCGGTGCGGTCGTCGACTTCGCGGGCTTCGGCTGGGCCTTCGCGCTCACCGCCGCGATGCTCGCGATCGCGATGCTGGCGTGGATCGCGGTTCCCGATTCGCGGAGGATCTCGATCGGGGCCGCCCGGCCCGCCTCCTAGCGGACGAAGGATCCGAGCGCTGCGTGCCGGTTGACGTCCTTGTAGAGCAGGTATCGGAACCGGCCGGGGCCGCCCGCGTAGCACGCCTGGGGGCAGAAGGCGCGGAGCCACATGAAGTCGCCCTCCTGCACCTCGACCCAGTCCGCGTTGAGCAGGTAGACGGCCTTGCCCTCGAGCACGTAGAGTCCGTGCTCCATCACGTGCGTCTCGGGGAACGGGATCGACGCGCCCGGCTCGAAGGTGACGATGGTGACGTGCATGTCGTGGCGCACGTCGGCGGGATCGACGAAGCGCTTGGTGCTCCAGCGGCCCTCCGTTCCCGGCATCGGCGCACCCTCGATCCGATCCTCGTTGGTGACGAACGCCTCGGGCGCGTCGATGCCCGGCACCGCGACGTAGGACTTCCGGATCCAATGGAAGCTCGCGGTCTCGTCACCGCGGTTCCGGAGACGCCACGCGGTCGCCGGCGGCAGGTACGCGTAGCCGCCGGGCGTCAGGTCGTGGGTCTCCGCGCCGCTCGTCAGCTCGAGGCCGCCGTCGACGACGAAGAGCACAGCCTCCGCGCCTTCGTCCTCCTCGGGCCGGTCGGAGCCGCCCCCGGGCGAGACCTCGACGATGTACTGAGAGAAGGTCTCGGCGAACCCCGAGAGCGGGCGGGCGAGCACCCACAGGCGCGTGCGCTCCCAGAAGGGCAGCAGGCTGGTGACGATGTCGCCCATCGTTCCGCGCGGCAGCACCGCGTAGGCGTCGGTGAACACCGCCCGGTCGGTGGTCAGCTGGGTCTGCGGAGGGTGACCGCCCCGCGGGACGTAGTACCCGTTGGCCTCGTTCTGCTGGCTCATCGGCTTGCGCCCCTTTCCATGAGAGATCCGCGCGGCTCGCCGTCGACCTCGATCCGTTCCCCGCGCAGCCAGGTGCTGCGCACGACGCCCCGGAGCGTGCTGCCGTCGTAGGCGGTGACCTGGTTCTTGTGCCGGAGCCCGCGCGCGTCGACGCTGAACTCCTCATCCGGCGCGAAGACGCAGAAGTCGGCGAGACGGCCCGCCTCGATGGCGCCGCGGTCGTCCATCCCGACCAGATCGGCCGGACCCGCGCTCATCCAGCGCACGACGTCGTCGAGCCCGAAGCCCCGGGCGACCGCTTCGGTCCACACCGCCGGCAAGGCGAGCTGCAGCGAGGAGATGCCGCCCCATGCGGCTCCGAAGTCGCCGCTCGGCGGCATCTTGGCCTCGATGGTGGAGGGCGAGTGATCGCTCGCGATCATCGGGATCACGCCGTCGCGCAGCGCCGCCCACAGCAGTTCGCGATTCGCGTCGTCGCGGATCGGGGGGCAGCATTTGAAGCGGGTGTCGCCCTCCGGCACCCGCTCTGCCGCGAGCCGGAGATAGTGCGGGCAGGTCTCGGCGCTGATACGGACCCCGTCGGCGCGGGCCGCCGCGAGCACGGGCAGCACCTCGGCGCTGGACACGTGCACGATGTGGACGCGGCATCCGGTCGCGCGGGCCGTCTCCACGACCAGCTCGACCGCCCGCCGCTCCGCCTCACCGGGGCGCGAGGCGACGAACGCCTCGTAGTCGCGGCCGTGCGGCGCCGGTGCGGCCTCGAGCACGGCCTCGTCCTCGGCGTGCACGAGCAGGAGTCCGTCGAAGGAGGCGATCTCGCGCATCGCTGCGGCGAGCCCCTCGGCGGTCAGCGCCGGGAACTCCTCGACGCCGGAATCGCTGAGGAAGCACTTGAATCCGTACACCCCCGCCCGATGGAGCTCGGCGAGTCGCTCGATGTTGCCCGGCGTCGCACCGCCCCAGAACCCCACGTCGACGTGCACGCGTCCCGAGGCGACCGACTGCTTGGTGCGCAGAGCGCCGACGTCGAGGGTGGGCGGCAGAGCGTTGAGGGGCATGTCGACGATCGTCGTGACGCCGCCCGCGACGGCGGCCTGCGTCGCCGTGACGAAGCCCTCCCAGTGCTCGCGTCCGGGCTCGTTGACGTGGACGTGCGTATCCACGACGCCCGGCAGCAGCACCTCGTCCTCGGCCAGCACGACCGTCCGGGGCGCGACGCCTCCGGCATCGGGGGCCGAACCGCCGCGGGATCCGATGGCTTCGATCGAGCGGATCCTGCCGCCGGAGACGCGCACCTCGCCGGAGCGGATGCCGTCTGGCGTCACGATCCGCTCGGCTCGGATGATCAGGTCGTCGGTCACCGCACTCATCTCCGTATTCCTAGGTCCGTTCATCTTCGCATTCGATTGCCCGTTCGAACGCTCCAGGCGTGCCGTTCACGCCGGCAGCGGGGCCACTCGTTCGGCGACGATCCCGCGCAGCGCGCGCATCGACCGCTCCAGGAACTCGATCGCTCCGGTCGTCGTGTCGGCGGTCTCGGGGAAATACGATTCGATGTCCGGCCAGTCCCCCGCCGCGATCCGCGCGGACCCGCGCACGACCTCGCGACCGAGCCTCGCCAACTCGTCGGCATCGAGATCGGGCACCGACTCGCGCCAGCGCGCGTCGTTCAGATGGACGTGGGTGATGTCCCGTTCCGCGGCACCCTCGATCGTCAGCCGAAGCGTCGGTGGCGCCGGCTCCAGATCCTCGAGCAGACCCGGCCAGTCGATGATCCCGTCCCCGCACGCGCGCAACTGGCGCTCGTATCCCTCAGGGCTGGGCACGAGGACGATGTCCCGCAGGTGCGTCTGCCTGACGTACGGCGCCAGGCGGCGAGCAGCGTCGTTCGGAAGCTCGCCCCGCACAGCCACATTCGCCGTGTCGAAGGTGATGCCGAACGCGTCCTCACCGCCCCGTTCGACGAGGCGCAGCAGTTCGAAGCTCGTCACCTCTTCGTGGGTCTCGATGTTGAGGTGGGTGCCGTGCTCGCGCAGGATCGGAGCCGTCCGGGCGAGGAGCCTCCCGGTCGCCTCGAGCTGGTCCTCCCACGGCACGTCGGTGCGAAAACGGTCGATGGCCATGAGGCCCCAATCGTCGCGCTGCCAGGTGGCCAGTTCGCCCCAGACTTCGTGACAGCCGATCTCCGCCAGCCGCTCGACCACGCGCCGGAACCCCAGCAGGTAGTCACCGTCGCCCAGCGCTCGGGGCAGGTGATCCTCCGAGATGTTGTAGGGGTTGACCCTGCCGAAACCGATCTCCAGATAGAGCCCGCTGGCATCGGCATGCTCGGCCACCTCGCGCAGCAGCCCGGTATCAGCGGTCGGTGGGGGG